>NZ_JBBMFF010000206.1:0-2636 GCF_040096185.1 Faecousia intestinalis
CGAGGCGCTGCGCAGCGCCTGCCAGACGCTCTGGGACAATGTCACGAAGCGCCGTATGTATATCACGGGCGGCATCGGCTCGTCCGGCCTGCTTGAGCGCTTCACCGTGGATTACGACCTGCCGAACGACCGCATGTACTGCGAAAGCTGCGCGTCCATCGGTCTGATGATGTTCGGCCAGCGTATGGCGGCCATGTTCCATGACGCCTCGTACTACGAGACGGTGGAGCGCGCCCTGTGCAACACGGTGCTCGGCGGCGTCAGCGCTGCGGGCGATCGCTACTTCTACGTCAATCCGCTGGAGGTCTGGCCTGCAAACTGCAAGGACCATACATCTATCGAGTATCTCAAGCCCGTCCGCCAGCCGTGGTTCGAGGTTGCCTGCTGCCCTGCGAATATCGCCCGCACGCTTGCCTCCCTCGGCCAGTACATCTATGCGATCGATGAACGCAGTATTTATGTCAACCTGCTCGTCGGCTCGACCATCGAGACGACCCTGCGCGATACCGACGTCCGCATCGAGCAGCGCAGCGGCCTGATGCATGGCGGCGCACTGGAGCTGGACGTCCGCTCGAGCGGCACGCATCCCATCGTTGTGCGCCTGCGCCTGCCGAAGTGGCTTGAGAAGCCCGTCTTCCGCCTGAACGGCGAGGGGATCCAGCCTGCGGTCGAGAACGGCTATGCCGTGCTTGCCGTGAACTGCGCGGGCGAGCATCACTTCACGCTCAGCGGCTCGGTGCCGGTGCACCGCTGTGCCGCGAACCTGCAGGTCCGCGCCGATGTCGGCCGCGTCGCGCTGCAGAAGGGCCCGTTCGTCTACTGCTTCGAGCAGCAGGACAACGGCGAAAACCTTGCAGCCCTGCGCATGGCGCCGGATGCCGCCGTTGAAGAGAAGGCGCCCGCCGAGGGCCTGCCCGGCAACCTGCCGGAGCTGGACGTGAACGGCTGCCGCATCGTTTCAACCGGTGTGGACGACGCTGAGCTCTATGCCGACTGCGTGCTGCGCACCGAGCCGTGCACGCTGCACGCCGTGCCCTATGGCCTGTGGGGCAACCGCACGCCCGGCGAGATGCGCGTCTGGGTCGATACCACCATTTCGTAATTATACGCAGCAGGAAGCTGCTATAATAAAAAACTTGAAATGAAGAAAGGAACCTGAACCATGAAGAAGATCATCGCGCTCCTGCTGTGCCTGCTGATGGTCGTTGGTATGGTCGCCTGCGCAACCAACACCGACAACAACGATCAGACCGACGGCTCTCAGGACACCACCCCCGCCACGGAGAACTCCGATTCCTCCGATGACACCAACGGCAATGACGGCGACGTCGTCACCATCACCTACTCCTACTGGGGCACCCCGGACGAGGCTGCCAGCGTGCAGGCCGTCGCCGACAAGTTCCATGAAGAGTATCCGAACATCAAGGTTGAGGTCATGGCGATCCCCAACGAAGAGTATGTCACGAAGCTGAACACCATGGCTACCGCGGGTGAGCTTCCCGACTGCGGCATCATGAACGAGTCCGGCGTTCTGGACTTCGCTTCCGACGGCCTGCTGTACGACATCTCCGCCATGTACGAGGGCGCCGACTCCATGCCCCTTGATTCCATCACCTTCAAGAGCGAAGGCAAGCCCGTTGCTTACTCCGCTGCAAACGAAGTCCTGTCCCTGTACTACAACAAGGACATGTTCGATGCCGCCGACCTGGACTATCCGTCCGCTACCGAGGCTATGACCTGGGACGAGTTCGTCACCCTGGCCAAGACCCTGACCCTCGACGCCAACGGCAACAACGCCCTGAGCCCGGATTTCGACAAGGAAAACATCAAGCAGTACGGCTGCGTCGTTGACAACTGGACCTGGCAGCTTGAGGTTTGGGCACTGTCCAACGGCGGCCGCTGGTTCACCGAGGACGGCTCCGCCTGCACCATCAATGACCCGAAGGTCATCGAGTCCATCCAGAAGGTCGCTGACCTGACCCTCGTTGAGAACTGCATGCCTTACAATGCAGGCCTCGAGGACAACGGCATGCAGCGCTCCCTGCTGACCGGCACCGTCGCCATGGCGACCGCTGGCGCATGGAACGTCGGCACCTGCCTTGCCACCGCCCGTGACGAAGGCCTGAACTATGGCGTCGCCCGTCTGCCGAAGATGGTCAACGAGGTCACCATCTGCACCGGCGGCCCGCAGGTCGTCTTCTCCCAGACCAAGCATCCGGAAGAGGCCATGACCTTCATCAAGTGGTACATGAAGGAAGAGAACAGCTGGGACAGCCTGATCGCCACCGGCATCTGGATGCCCATCCTCGAAGAGTACTACACCGATGAGACCCTCACCAACAAGTGGATCGACAACCCCAACTTCCCGGATCATGACGAGTACAAGGGTGCTGTCGTTGACTACGCAAGAGATTGCGCTGAGTCTACCTGCTGGTACTACATCCCGCACACCACCGAGTTCATCGAGCTCCTCCGCACGGTCCTCGGCCCGGTCTGGACCGGCGAGCAGACCGCTGAGCAGGCGATCACCGAGAACTACGACGCACTGAACGCAGTGTTCATGGGCGAGTAAGCAGAACCCTCTGACTGATATCTGAAACCCCGGTTTTGGCCGGCCGCCCGGAGCGGCGGCCGGC
>NZ_JBBMFF010000207.1:0-7150 GCF_040096185.1 Faecousia intestinalis
TGGAGCCGGAGCCGCCGAAGGGGTCGAGCACCACACTGTTTGCCATAGAACTGTTCTGTATCGGATAAGCCAAAAGCGGGATGGGCTTCATGGTGGGATGGTCGCCGTTTTTCTTGGGCTTGTCGAACTCCCAGATGGTGGACTCTTTGCGACCGGTGTACCACTGGTGCTTGCCTTTCTTCTTCCATCCGTAGAGGCACGGCTCATGCTGCCACTGATACGGAGAGCGCCCCAGCACCAGGGACTGTTTTTTCCAGATACAGCAGCCGGAGAGATAGAACCCTGCGGCATCAAACGCCTTGCGGAAATTCATCCCCTCGGTGTCGGCGTGGAACACATAGATGGACGCATCATCCGCCATGACCTTCTCCATATTGGAAAAGGCATCGAAGAGAAAGTCAAAAAACTTCTCCGATGCCATATTGTCATTCTTGATTTTTCCGGCACTGCCCTCGTAGTTCACATTGTAGGGCGGGTCGGTGATGACGAGGTTTGCCTTGCGGCCGTCCATAAGGGCGGCGTAGGTTTCCTCTTTTGTGCTGTCACCGCAGATGAGTCTGTGCCGCCCCAGCGTCCAGATGTCACCGAATTTCGTGAAGGTCGGCTTTTGCAGCTCGGCATCCACATCAAAATTATTCTCTTCGGCTTCAATGCCATCGTCAAAGAGCTTCGACAGCTCCTTTTCGTCAAAGCCGGTGAGGAGCGGGTCAAAGTCCGCCGCCTGCAGAGACTCAATCTCCACACGCAGAAGCTCTTCGTCCCATCCGGCATCCATCGCCATGCGGTTGTCGGCAATGATGTAGGCTTTCTTCTGGGCTTCCGTAAGGTGGTCGGCAAAAACACACGGCACCTCGGAGATACCCTCCTCCTTGGCGGCAAGAATACGACCGTGACCGGCAATAACGCCATAGTCACGGTCGATGATGACAGGATTGATAAAACCGAACTCACGGAGCGAGGCGCGGAGTTTGTTGATCTGCTCCGGCGAATGGGTACGGGCGTTATTGACATAGGGAACCAGCTTCGTGATAGGTACGAGCTGCATCTCGGTCGTTGTTTTCATTAGACCAGCCCCCATTCCGCAAATTTCTCGAAGCCGCCGACCGAGTGGATGTAGTTTCGGGCGATCTCCACGATTTCGGCGTAGGATCTGCCGTCCACGGCATTGTCCCCAATAGCGCAGCAGAGTGTCACGGGCTCGCCGGTTTCCTGGGCTTTGAGGAAAGCGTAGATATTCACGGACACATCCGCCTTGGACAGATCCTTGCCGTGCAGACCGCCGCCGGTCACCGAGTCAGCCATATCCGAGCCGAGCTTGCGGTTGGCAGCGCCGGTGTCCACATCGGTGCCGCCCGTCCAATCGCCGAGCGGGTTGATCTCCGCATCGGGATACAGCTTTCGGAGTGCATCCGAAGGCGCATTGCTCTGACAGAGAATGAGCCGGTCACCGTCCAGGATGTACTTGCCGTCATTTGGATACACGGAGAAAATGTTCCGTGCGATCTGCGACAGCTCTTTCTGCTCCTCGGTTACGGGCATTCCTTTGAAGATGCCGTTGTCACCGCAGCGGACGCCGTCTGCCTGATTGTTGGCAAGGTGACTGTCCTGCGGAACTTCCGCATAGTCAATGGTAAGGTTTCCTGCAATGCGGTGAACGGTGGCAACAACCTCCGACTTGTCCAGCATGACGGAGGTTTCCACTATGATGTGGCACACGCCGTGACCGATGAGGACTTCAACAGCGATGCGGGGATTTTCTGCTTTCTTGTATGCCAGGTCGACAAGCGCACCGGCAATCCTGTCCGCCACCTTGTCCGGGTGGCACGGATTTACTTTTTCAAACATGGCGTTACCCCTTTCTTGCACGGAGCAGGCGCTCCATCAGGTCATCCTGCGGCGTTGACTCGCCGTATTCCGTGCTGCAGTTTTCTTTTACGATTTGGAAAATCTCATTCCAGAGCCGCACCGCCTGGTTCATGTAGTTGATACCGATGTTGATGAACGGAGACGGAATTGGCTTCCCTGTGGTGGGGTGCTTGGAGAGAAAACCCATGCGGTTGGTCATCTCCTCGCACTGCACCCATCGGGCGGAACACATGGCGTAGCGTTCCAAAAGCTGCGGTGATACCTTTGCAGCGCAGCCGATTCCTTTGAGCCATTGCCATGTTTCCGTGTAGATTTCCTGTGCCTGCAGGACGCTGCCGTCCCGCTGCTCGGCAGACAGGAAATCATGGGGCTTCGGCATATCAACACCCTCGACTTCGGGAATGTCCAGCACTTCAAGTTTTCTGCCGCCGGGATTTCCGTTTTCGGCTTTGTCCTTGACTGCGGATTTCTTCCTCCCCGCACCGGGTCTTGCGCCGCCTCTGCCGCCTGTGTTATTCGATTTTGTGGGCATCCGAGTTCACCTCCCTTAATTACCCTTTTGATTTCGCCTTTTTTGCGCACGTGACCCCGGGCCGTTGCCCGACCACGAGGACCGTAGAGATTTGACCGCCCCTACCGGTCACCAAGGTCGTGATGTATCTTTGTGTGGCATGACTGGCAAAGGCTCATCAGATTGTCCCTTGCGTGAGTGCCGCCTTTGGAAACGGGCAGAATGTGGTGTACTTCCTGCACCGGAGTCAGCCGACCTTCCTTGAGACACTGTTCGCACAACGGGTGCTCTGCGGCATAACGATCACGGATACGCTTCCACGCTCTGCCGTACTTGCGGTTGACATCGGGACTGCGCTCGTATTTATCGTATTTACGGCGCTCCTCCGTGCGGTGCTGCTCACAGAACTGCCCATCACAGAGGTTGGGACAGCCGGGGTGAGAGCAGGGTCGCAGCGGTTTCTTCGGCATCGGTTCACCTCCTATCGTGTGTTCTTTTATAAAAAGCGGAGGATGTACCAGCATTGCTCCAGGTATCCAACCCCGCGGTAGCTCATGCTTGCCACCTCCTTGGGCATAAGAAAAGCCACCACAGGATTTCTCCCGTGATGGCTCTCTGCTTATTCGGCTATTGTAATCATAACACATGGGGCCGACTGCAAACAAGTGAAGTGAACTGCACTCGACTGCACTTAACTGCACTCTTTCAGTCCCTCTGCCAGCTTCTTGTCCAGAGCCTCCAACGCATGACCGTGGAGGTAGTATGTCCAGCGGAGGGAGTAGAAAAGCACCGATGAGATTGCGTCCCAGGATAGGTGTTCAAAGTACCGCTTCACCAGAATGGATTGGTAATCTGCGGAGTCCAGGGAGGCAATCATGTTCAGGGCATACAGCTTCTTCTCCTGGAGCTTCTGCTCGTCTGTCTGAATCTCCTGCTCCAGCTGTATTTTGTTGCAGATGATGGTGGCGGTTCGGGACGGATCTGGGCTGGGGTTATGGGGCATCCCACTGTAGTTGGCACCGCCGGGACTGGACACCAGGTCGGTGAGGACGGCAATTCTCTGTTTCTTGGTTTCGATGAAAGACTCCATGTTGGAGATCTCTCGGAAAAGTTCTTTTGCTGTCATTTGGTCACCCCCAATTCTGCCTTGACCGCTTCGATGAGGGCGGACTGGCTGATATCTTTCTGGTGAAGGGCCTTCATCATTCGCTCATCAATCGTCCCCTGAGTGATGATATGATGGATGACCACGGTATCGGATTTCTGCCCCTGCCGCCAGAGTCGGGCGTTGACCTGCTGGTACAGCTCCAACGACCAGGTCAGCCCAAACCAGATGATGGTGCTGCCGCCAGCCTGGATATTCAGTCCGTGGCCGGCAGAGGCTGGGTGGATGAGTGCCACCGGGATTTCTCCACGATTCCAACGGGCAATGCTGTCCGAAGAATCCATGGTGGAGAACGGGATGTGCCGTTTGTGGAGCCTTTCGGCGATACGGTCATAGTCGTGGCGGTACCAGTAGGCTACCAGGACGGGTTTGCCGTTGGCGGCTTCGATGAGGTCTTCCAGAGCATCCAGCTTGCGGTCATGCAGGTGGAGGACTTTTTTCTCTTCGCCGTAAACGGCACCGTTTGCCATCTGGCTCAGTTTATTGTCCAGGGCCGCGGCATTGGCGGCATCAATCTCCTCACCGCCCAAGGAAACCACCATGTCATGCTTCATGGAGTCGTACAGCGTCCGCTCCTTTTCGGAGAGGGGGACCTTGACCTCATTCATGATGCACTCTGGCATCTGGAGGTGGTCTGTAGCTTTCATGGAGATGGTGATGTCGGAGATTTTCTGATGGATGGCATCCTCTGCACCGGGGAGGGGCTTGTAGGAGAACACCACCTGTCCGTTACGCTTGTCCGGCTGGAAGTAGGTGTTGCGGTAATGGGTGATGAATCTTCCCAGCCGCTGCCCCATGTCCAGGAGACGGAACTGCGCCCAAAGGTCCATGAGACCGTTGCTGGAGGGAGTGCCGGTCAGCCCAACGATGCGCTTGACCGAGGGGCGAACCTTGAGGAGCGTTCGGAACCGCTTTGCCTGGTAGCTTTTGAAGGAGGACAACTCATCGATGACCACCATGTCGTAGTCAAAGGGGATGTCGCTGTCTTGGACGAGCCACTGGACATTCTCACGGTTGATGATGTACACGAAGGCTCTCTGCTGGAGGGCGGCTTTTCGTTCTGCCTCGCTGCCCACTGCCACGGAATAGCTTAGTCCCTTGAGGTGATCCCACTTGCGGATCTCGTCTGGCCATGTGTCTCTTGCCACTCTCAGAGGGGCGATGACCAGAACCTTGCGTACCTGGAAAGAGTCCAGGCAGAGGTCAAAGATGGCGGTCAGAGAGATGACACTCTTGCCGAGACCCATGTCCAGAAATACCGCTGCCACGGGGTGGTCCAATATGAAGTTGGTGGCGTAGCTCTGGTAATCATGTGGCTTGTATTGCATTGAGAATCCCTCCAATCTGTTCTGGTCTGTCCAAGCAGAAAACCAAAAAGCCGAGTCCTTCCAACTGCCTTTTTCGCCGTTTCTGCAGGGGTCGCATTGTTTTGCCCGGAGCCTTCACCTCAATGAAGGCCATTTTGCCGCCGGGGAGAAGCACCAGGCGGTCAGGCACTCCATCTAAGCCAGGGCTTGTAAACTTGAGTGCAAGACCACCCATTGACTTTGTTTCTGTGACCAGCTTTGTCTCAACCTGTTTTTCTCTCATATTGACCTCCGCTGTTCTCAGAACGGTAAAATGCCCTTATGCGCGCATATGCGTGTTTTGGGTGATTTACTACCTTTATTTCTATATCTTTCGATATATATAAATGTGTAGGAACAAGGAACAAGCAAAGCAGAAAACCTTGTTGCTTACGGGGGAACACCCCGTTCCCTTGAGGTGTTCCCGTATTTGTGCCGTGAGGGTGCATTTCGCCTGGGTACTTGTTCCCTTTATGAGTGGGTGCCGTCATTGTCATTCAGAACACCCCTTCGGAACGAAGATGTACTGAGGGCCGTAGACAGGAATGCGCACCTTTGCATCTGCCCGCTGCCAGCCTAGGCGTTTCAGAATGCCGATAATCTCGTTGCTGTCAGAGCGGCGGAGGTTTGCACGGTCTTTGCCGAAGCACTCGCACCACACCTCCATGCTGGACACGGAGCTACGGCGTACTGTGCCGTTATGCTCTGCAGGGCCGAAATCGCCACCCTGGAGGAAATTCCTGCGCTCGTAGAGATCCAGCTTGTCCCAATCCTCCGGCAGCAGGGTTTCCAGGTACTCACGCACCAAGCCCTCACGCTCGTCAGACTCCATGGCTTCACGCTGCTCAGCCTTGGCAAGTGCATCAATCTCTGCATCCAGAAAGAGCTTCTCGCCCTGCTTCACATACACCAGAGCCTCTGCCCAAATTTGAAGGATTTCCTCGGAGGTTAACTCCCATGAGTGCTTTTTGCCGTTGCCGGGGGTCTTAACTGGCCAAAAACGGCGGTTACCCGTGGTATCACGGAGATACCCGGTTTCGGCATTAGTGGTGCCGAAAAAAACGCACTGACGCAGATGGGGCGTGGCTCTCTTTCCGAAGGATGCACGGTAGATGTCGTTCTGGCGGGACAAGAAGGAACGCAGGGTTTCCACCTCGGTCTTACGTAGCCCTGCCAGCTCGCCGATCTCCAGAATCCAGTAGCCTTGGAGCTTCTCGGCAGCGGTCTTATCCTTGGTATCGCCCAGGTTCAGGCTGTCGGAGAACCACTCGCCGGCCAGCTTGGCAATGAGGGTACTCTTACCCACACCCTGGGGGCCATTCAGCACCAGCATGGAGTCGAACTTACAACCAGGGACAAGAACACGCTTGATGGCAGCGCACAGAGTCTTTCTGGTGACAGCACGGACATAGGGCGTATCGTCTGCCGCCAGATAGTCGATAAGGAGTGTCTCCACACGGGGAATACCGTCCCATTTGGGGAGCTGGTCGATGTACTCACGGATAGGATGGTAGGAGCGGTCATCGGTGACCTTGGCAACGGCGATGTCGTAGTTGCGGGCAGAGAAGGTGCCGTAGTGGGTGTCGATGTAGCTGATAAGCTGGGCATCGTCAGCATCACGCCAGAACTTGGTGGGGTGCTGCCAAGGCACATCGCCCTTGATCTCCATGCCGTCCAGGAGTTGGTTGAAAGTCAGTGCTTTCAGCAGAGGGTCGTTTTGCAGGATAGCTGTAAGGTTGCGGAGGGTATTCTTGATATTGCCGGCCTTATCCAGCTCCAACTTGTTCTGCCAGTCCTCATCGAAGAACTCCTGCGCTGCCTGGGCTTGACGCTCTTCAGCAAAGACTTCCTTGACCCGGTCATCCTTGAGTGCCAGCTCGGACATAGCCTTGAAGGACGGGAGTCTGCCCACTGGTGTATCCAGAGCGCAGCTTTCATCCTGCTCACGGAACAGGTGCAAGCGGACAAGGTCAAAAGCGTTCAGCAGCTTGCCACAGACCGGGTCAGTGGCGTGGTGGCTGTATGCGAACTTGCCATCGTAGACCACAACACCGGCAGCAGAGTCTGCAGGGATATAGTCATAGCGGCCGTTCATGGTGGAAGGCTCATAGATGTCAGCCAGAAAGGTGTCGATAGCGTCTTCGATGGAATAGGCACGGCAGAAGGCACCCACAATCCCCGGCTTGGTCAGCGGATTTGCCTGCTCGGCGATAGTGCGGCGAACCACCTCGGACTGACGGCTGGATACCGGCCAGGTGGAGG
>NZ_JBBMFF010000208.1:0-32603 GCF_040096185.1 Faecousia intestinalis
GCTTTCTCCTGTATACTTTTTTCTGCCCCGGCAGGCCGTTCTTCGCACTGTGCTCCGCCGTCTCATAGGCCGCGATGATGCGCTGCACCAGGGCGTGGCGCACGACGTCGCTGGCCGTCAGGCGGCAGATGGCGATATCCGGTACGTTGTCCAGAATGCGCACGGCGTCCTTCAGACCACTGACCTTGTCGGAGGGCAGATCGATCTGTGTAATGTCGCCGGTGATGACGATCTTCGAGCCGAAGCCCAGTCGCGTCAGGAACATTTTCATCTGCTCGCGCGTCGTGTTCTGCGCCTCATCGAGGATGATGAAGCTGTCGTCGAGCGTGCGGCCGCGCATATAGGCCAGCGGTGCGACCTCGATGTTGCCGCGCTCGAGATATTTCTGATACGTCTCCGCGCCGAGCATATCGTAAAGCGCGTCATACAGCGGGCGCAGATACGGGTCGACCTTGTTCTGCAGGTCGCCGGGCAGGAACCCGAGCCGTTCGCCCGCCTCTACGGCGGGGCGCGTCAGGATGATGCGGTTGACCGCCTTCTCGCGGAAGGCCGCCACGGCAGCCGCCACGGCGAGGTATGTCTTGCCGGTACCAGCCGGACCGACGCCGATCGTGATGGTATTTTTCGAAATGGCCTTCATATAGCGCTGCTGGCCGAGCGTCTTGGCCTTGACAGGACGGCCCTTGGCCGTGATACAGACGACGTCCTTCGCCATTTCGCCGATCTTGTCCTCGTTCCCGCTGGAAACAAGGTCGATCAGATAGCGCACCTTCTGCTCGTCGATCGTCTCGCCCTTTGCGGCCAGCAGGAGCAGGCCCTCGATGGCACGGCCTGCGCGGTCCGCCGCCTCGTCCTCGCCCGAGATCTTCAGCTCCGTGCCGCGGTTCGTGATCTTCACACCGTAGGTCTGCTCGATGCGCTTGATGTTTTCGTCAAACGAGCCGAACACATTGATGATCTGCTCGATGCGTTCGGCATTGATGATTCGTTCGCTCATGGGGATTCTCCTTTGTCAGTCCGCCGCCTCCAGCGGCAGCGTGCGGGAAATCAGCTCCGTGCAGTCGCTCTGCGCCTGCAGGACGCACAGGCCGCCCTGCATCAGCAGGCTCTCCTGTGTGGCATCGATCCTGCCCGCGAGCATCTGCGCCTGCACGGCGCGCCGCCACGCCTCCTGCAGCAGCTTTTCCGTCTGCACCTGCGTCGCGGGGACAGGCTCCAGCACATATTCCCGCAGGATCGCCGTCTCCAGCCGCAGCGGATATGCATAGCCGGAGGTCCGGACAGCCTTTTCCACGATCATTTTATCACAATCCTGCTGGGAAATGCTACTGTTTCCCCATAATTTTATTCTTTTTTTCCCGACGATGAGCGTGACCTGCTTCCACTCCCGGCCGGTATAGCGCTTTTCCAGCCGCTCCGCGGGCGTGACAACGGTCCCCGTATGCCACGTCCTGGCATAGATCTCGGCCGAGGCGCACACCGGGCGGATGAACAGGCCGTAGTCCTCATATCCGGAGACGAGCAGCTGCCCCTGCCGGACGGTATCGCCGACGGCGCACAGCCGCATGCCCTCCGTTACGGAGACCTCCGTGAGCACGCCGTCCCGCGCGGCCACCACATTGGCCACGGCGTAGGGAGCGCGCGTGTCCGGCGGCTGCTGCCGCTCCGTCACGAGCACCTGCACCCGCCCGCCGGAGCGGTTCACGGCGAGCCATGCCAGCTCCGGCATGCGCAGCAGCATCCGGTTGCGTGTCTCGGGCGAATCGATGGACGGGCCCCATGTTCCCGGCGCGATGCCGACCTCCTCGAGCGCCTGCACGATCTGCCCGGCCGGGAGCCTGTCATTTCCCTCGACCTCGATCGTCCAGACGAATTCCTGCAGCACGAACGTTGCCGCGGCCGCCGCCAGCAGCCCCAGCAGCAGGACGGGCCGCCGCAGAAGACCGCCGAACTGCGCCCGCAGGCCGGAGCGCTCCGTCACCTCCGCCGTGCACAGGCAGCGCAGCGCCAGCCCCTGCAGGCGCTCTGCCTCACGCGCAGGAACACAGAGCGACAGGTTTAGCGCATCCTCGCGCTCGATGTCCCAGAATTCCAGCCGCGCAGCCGCAAGGGCGTTCAGACACTGCTCCGGCGCGGCGCCGGTCAGGCGGAAGCGGACGCTCCCGCGCAGATAGCGGATCAGCCGGCTCATCTCAGGACACCTCTACGCAGCGGATCGTCCCGCCGATCTCCACGCGCCGCTGCGTCATGCGCAGGATGCGCAGCCCGCAGCCGCTGACGGTCAGCGTACCGCGCTGCACCGCGATACAGACGCGGGTGTCCGTGTATTCCAGAATGCCTCCGTGATTTTCGATGCAGACGCTTGTATTGCCGTGCAGCTCGGCCAGCGGCCCCTGCGACACGACCTCCTGCGGCAGCGTCAGGCGCTGCGCCAGATTTTTTCCCCGTTTCATTCGATCACCCGGAGACATTCTATGCTCGCTTTCCGCATTCCTTTCCGGCTCCGGCAATATATTCCGGTGAGGTGATCTTCTGTGCTGCTTGTGCTGCTTCTGGCGACCGCCGGGCTCCTGCTCGCGCCGCAGGCCGCCGCGTCCGGCGCGCTGCAGGGCCTTCGCGCCTGCGCAGCGCGCGTCATTCCCGCGCTGCTGCCGTTTTTCGTCGTCTCCCGCATGCTGACTGCCCTTCCGCTGCCCACGCCGGGGCGGCGGGCGGACCGTCTGTTCCGTGCCCTGTTCGGCGTCCGCGCCGCCTGCCTGCCCGCCCTGCTGACCGGCCTGCTCGGCGGCTATCCCGCCGGGGCGGCCGCCGTGACGGAGCTGTACCGCGCCGGTGCACTTTCAAAGGCAGAGGCCGAGCGCGCCCTGTGCTTCTGCAACAATTCCGGGCCGGGCTTTTTTGCCGGACTCATCGGAACTGCCGTGCTCGGAGACGTGCGCCGCGGGCTGATCCTCTACGGCCTGCATGCGCTTGCCGCCCTGCTGACGGGCCTTCTCCTACCCGGCTCTACTCCTCCGGCTGCCCTGCGGACGGTGCGCCGGGAGAAGCCGCAGCTTCCCTCCCTGCTGCCGGAAGCCGTGCAGGGTAGCTGCGCCGCCCTGCTGCAGGTCAGCGGGCTCATCGTCTTTTTTTCGTCGATGCTCGCCGTGCTGCGCGCCGCCGGGCTGACAGCCCTGCTGCCGAACCGGCTGGCCGAGGCGCTGGCCTGCGGCGCGCTCGAGCTTTCCAGCGGCATTCTGCTGCTCTCCGGCCACGGCGCGGAGGCCGCCTGCGCCCTTCTGATGGGCTGGGGCGGGCTTTGCGTCCATTTTCAGGCCATGAGCCTCTGGCAGACGGCGGGGCTTCGTCCGCACGGTTACTTTTCCGCAAAGCTGCTCCACGGCCTGCTCTCGGCCGTGCTGGCCCTCGCCTGCTTTGCGCCGTCTCCTGCCGCGCTGCTGTCTGCCGGAGCGTTGACCGCTTGCGCACTGCTGGCTCCCCTGCTGCGAAAAATTCGGGCTGGAAATTTGCGCCGCGCTGCGGTATAATAGCAAAAAAGGAGGTGGCCCGCATGCTGTTCCGAAAAAAGATCGACCGATTCTGCTCCTACTGTGTCTACGCCGGGAAGCTCGACGACGAAACGTATCTCTGCGCCAAGCGCGGCTTTGTCGCTGCCTGCCACCACTGCCGGAAGTTCAAATACGATCCGCTCAAACGCGTGCCGAAGCGCCGCAAGCCAAAGGATTTTTCCGAATATGACGAGCTGGATTTTTCCCTGTAAATATAATATAGGTATATCGCTTAGCGAAAAATCCTGAAGGGACTTTTAGAAGCAAGCTGAAGCAGGTCCTTCCCATATCGGGAGGACCTGCTTCGTTCTATCTGGTAAGAATTGCACAGGAAAGGACGCTCGGACCGTTTCTTTTACGCTTTTTCTGCAAGACTTTAGGTCGGTGTTTTTGGCCTCGTGATTCATGGCAGTCTTTTTACTTGCTTGCTGCGGTACGAATAAACCGCATGATGATCGTTGCGACCTGAGCGCGGGTGGCATTGCCCTGCGGATCGAGGAGAATGCCATTCCCATTGTCGGTCCCCTTTATCAGGCCCTCGGCAACCGCCCAGGAGAGAGGCTCCACGGCATAGCCGCTGACATCGCCCCGATCGGGATACTGATCCAGATTTCCACGCGCTGAGGTATCAAATCCGGACATCGCTGCATAGCGGAACAGAATCGCCGCCATCTGCTCCCGGGTGATATTGCTGTCCGGCTCAAACATGCCGTTGCCGACGCCGTTCACGATGCCGTTTTCGGCTGCCCAAGCCACGGCCTGCGTGAACCAGCTTCCGTTTGGCACGTCTGTGAAGGGATTCTCCCATCCGGCCGGGCTTCCGGCGTAGCGCCAGAGCACCGTGACGAGCATGGCGCGCGTCATGCTGCTCTCCGGCTCAAACATGCCGTTGCCGACGCCGTTCATCAGGCCGTGCGCAATGGCATAGTCGACGCCCTCGTGGTACCAGCGCCCGGTGTCCACGTCGTGATAGGGCTTGCTCGGGCAGGCGTCTCCGCCGTCGCAGGTGCCCTCGACGTTCCCGCAGCGTGAGCAGACGCCGTTGACGTAGTTGTGGCCGAGCGCGGCGGTATAGCCGTCGCGGTAGCTCTCGCCGCAGGCGCAGAAGTGCTCGGTGTAGCCCGCATTGATGCAGGTCGGATAGACGGTGTCGGTGCGGTAGGTATAGTCGTGGACGTGCCCGCTGTCGCCGTCGGTCTCATACCACTTCAGCTCGCAGCGGCGGCAGTAGTGGCGGATCATGCCGTAATACGCAGAATACTCGTATTCCTCCGTAGCGACGACCTCGTCGTGCCCCAGCGCGGGGGTCTGCGTCGGCTGGGTCAGGGTCAGACCGCAGAAGGCACAGTGCGTGCCGCCGGTGTAGCCCGGGCGGGTGCAGGTGGCCTCGATTGGGTCGTTGGCGACGGGCTTATGCGCGATGGGTGCGGTATTTGCCGACGCAGTCACGGCGCCGCAGACGGCGCAGACCGTGCGCGTAAAGCCGCCGGTGCGGCAGGTCGGCGCGACCGTTTCCGTCACGGGCTGATGGGCGGTGCAGGCGCCAGTTTCGAAGGTGAATTCATTGTCCACGGCGTAGGTCTGCGCAGCCGTCCCTGTCGTGCCGCGGATGACGAAGCCGTCAATCTTGGTCAGCCCCGCGAACTCGTTGTCCGGGTCGACCGGGCAATATCCGAACGCCTGATAGCCAATGTAGGCGACGCTGGCAGGGATGGTAACGCCCTTGCCCTTGCCATAGGTGAAGAACGCGCCCTCGTCCAGCACGCGCAGGCCGTCATTCAGATGGATTGCCTTGATGCTCGGCGCGGAGAAGGCGTTGCTGCCGACAAAGCGCACGGAATCCGGCAGGACGATGCTCTCGCAGGCGCTGTTGTTGAATGCCTCCCTGCCGATGTACTGCACGCCGCCGAGGTCGATGAACTTCATATTCTTCGCACCGGCGAAGGCGTAGGCATCTACGTATTTGCAGCTCTGCGGGAGGATCAGCCCCGCGAGATTCGGCTGGTCGAAGGTGGGGTTCAGCTCTATCTGACCCGCAAGGAACTCATAGGTGACGGAAACCGTACCGTCCTTGAGGCTCAGGACGGTGCCCTCCGCCATCGAGCCCTTGTAGGCATAGGCGGCCTTGCCGAAATAAACCACGCCGTTTGGCTGATCGTGGAACCAGCCGCAGTTCTGGAAGGCCCAAGAACCGACGTGGGTCACGTTCTTTTCCAGCTCGCCGAAGTCGGTCAGCGTGGTGCAGCCGGAGAAGCAGCCGTCGCCGATCTGACGGACGTTTTTGCCGCCCTTGATCGAGCGCAGCCGCGCACAGCCGGAAAACACGCCGCCGCCGAGGGTGATGAGCGAATCCGGCAGCGTCACGCTTTCGAGCGCAACGCAGTCGCTGAGCGCGCCGCCCGTCAGAATGCGGACGTTCTTCAGGTCGATCGACTTGAGGTTGGAGTTGCCGTCCTTGTTGTTGTAGGGGTCGCCGTTGGAGATCGGCCCGCGCACCTCGAGCACGTCGTCGGGCAAAACCACGTGCGCCGTCCTGCCGACGCTAAGGCCCTTCAGCGTCGTATTGCCCTTCGGGATGGTCAGATTCTTGATCTGGTAACAGCCGGAAAAGCAGCTCTCCTCCAGAACCGCCGTCGTCGGCAGCTTGAGGTCGGTCAGATGGGCAAATTTGCGGAGATTGATGTAATGGACGCTCTCCGGAACGGTAAGCTTGGCGATGCTGCCGCCGCCTTCCGTGACGCTGAGCGATTCCAGCCCGTCGGGCAGGATCAGCTCGTTCACGCCGTCCAGATCGTCCTGCTCGATGCGCACCATTTTTGTGCCGGGACGGACGGTCAGCTTGGAGGGATATTTTTGCCCCTTGCAGCCGAGAAACACGCTGCCGCAGTACAGCTCCGTACCGTCGGCAAGCCCCTCATACCACTTTGAGGTATAGATGCTGGAGTCTTCCATATCGGTCAGCGACTTGGGGAAGGTGAAGCGCTCGATGTTCTCGCAGTCGTAAAACGCCCGCTCCTCCAGCGTAGTCAGCCCCTCGGGCAGGACGAGGCGCGTCAGCCCATCACAGTCGTTGAAGCCGCCCTCGCCGATGACCTTCAGCCCCTTGTTCAGCTTGACGGAGGTCATGCCGGTGCAGTCGCAGAAGGCGTTGTTGTCAATGCGCTCAACGCTGCCGGGGATGTCCACAGAGGTCAGGGAGGCGCACTCATAGAACGCCGACGCGCCGATCAGCTTGACGCTCGACGGGATGGTCACGCCGGTGATGTCCGACCGCCAGAACGCCGACGCGCCGATGACCTTCACGGTGTCAGGGATGACGGGCATCTTGCTCGTGCCCCTGTAGTCCAAGAGCTGCCCCTGCCAGATGAAGAAGTCCGAGGCGCTGTCGTCATACAGCCACTGCTGGTGCAGCTCTCTGAGCTTTCCGGCAAAGGCGCCGACGCTGTAGCCGCTCTTCTCGCCGAACGCGCCGCCATGCAGGAGGGTGTTCTCGCCGCGGATGGTGATGTCGGACAGATTCTGGCACTTTGCGAAGGCACCCGCGCCGATCTCCGTCACGCCGGCGGGAATGTCGATCTTTTGCAGGTAGTAGTTGTGGTAAAACGCATTTTTGCCGATGGTTTTCAGGCTCTGCGGCAGGACGATCTCGCGCAGCTCAAAGTGGGTCTTCGCTGACCAGTCGTCGCCATCGTAGAATGCACCGTCTGCGATGTACGTCACCGTTTCGGGCAGGACAACCTTGCGGACAAAGATATTGGGGTTGCTGTAGCCCTCCTCGTTGTGGAAGCTTTGGATGCCCACGACGGTATAGCCGTCGATGGTCGAGGGGACGGTGACCTCCGCCTCGTAGCCGTAGTAAGCGGTGATCTCAATGGTCGTTGGTGAGACGAATGCGTAGGTAAAGCCGTAGCCCGCCTCGCCGGGCAGCTTTTCCTCGCCGGGGATGCCCGCCGCATTCACCGCCGGAAGCAGGGAAAGCGTCAGGGACAGGGTGAGCAGCAGGGACAAAATAATCCGTTTCATGATTCTACAGATCCTTTCTGCATGATTTTCGTTCCTGACCGGTAATCCGAAAGCTGCCGGTCGAAAAGGTCCTGCCGGGATTTGGGCTCGCTTAGGTTCTTCGATAGTTCGATGGTCTGATTCTTTTTTTACTATATCATAGACGCCACCGTTTTTGAAAAGTCTTTCATTTTTGTCATTGACATTTCGGAAACCCATGTACTATGATAACGTTGTCAAACGGTCAAAACCTGCCCAGTCAAAAGCTACGGACGGACGAAATGCGTGAAAGGAAGGTATCCTCTATGAGATTTTCCGAGAGACTCAACGAATGGATGGAGCTGGCAGACTGTACCGCAAAGGAGCTGTCTGAGGCATGCGGTCTGTCTGCCGCAACGCTGAGCCGCTTTCGCTCCGGGGAACGCACTCCCGATCAGGAGGGCCTTAATCTCCTGCTTCAGGGCCTTTGCTCCATCGCCGCATGTAAGGGAAAGCAGCTTTCGCCGGACTCGCTCTATGCGCAGTGCACAGACTGCATGGATCTGCAGCGGTCCGACCCGGAGGCACTGCGTACAAAGATCAACCGGCTTCTGACCGTTCTGCATATTTCTTCGGCGGAGCTGGCGAAGGCTATTTCCTATGACCCTTCCTTTCTTTCCCGCATTCGCAGCGGGCAGCGGGCACCTGCCGATCCCAAGCGCTTTGCCGCCGATGTTGCAAGGTTTGTTGTCCGCCGGTTTGATGGGGAAAGCGGTCGTTCGGCCGTAGCGCATATGCTCGGCGTTCCGTTCGGCTCTCTCTCCGGCGAGGCTGAATATTTTCGTGCCGTCGCAGACTGGCTTATGGGCAGCGCTGCGGCAGAAGACACGGAGAGCTCCTCTGTTTCCGCCTTCCTGAACGCAATGAACAGCTTTGATCTGAATGAGTACATCCGGGCGATTCACTTCGACGAGCTATGTGTTCCCAACGTGCCGTTTCTCCTCCAGACTGCCAGAACCTATCACGGCCTGGAGGAGATGAAAAAGGGAGAATTGGACTTTTTCAAGGCGACCGTCCTTTCCAAATCGACTGAGCCTGTATTCCTCTACAGCGATATGCCGATGGAGGATATGGCAGCTGATCTGGATTTTTCCAAGAAATATATGCTCGGACTGGCCCTCCTTCTGAAAAAGGGCCTGCATCTGAACATCATTCACAGCCTCAACCGTCCGTTTCAGGAGATGATGCTGGGATTGGAAAGCCACATCCCGCTCTATATGACCGGGCAGATCTCTCCTTACTATCTTCAGAGCGCACCGAACACTTTTTTTTGCCACTTTCTGAAGGTTTCCGGCTCCGCCGCGCTTTCGGGCGAGTGTATTGCAGGCTGTCATGAAGACGGAATGTATCGCCTTTCAAGGGGAAAGCGTGATCTGGCCTATTACCGGAAGCGTGCAGATGATCTGCTGCAGAAAGCGAAGCCCCTGATGGACATTTATCGAGAAACGTCGCAAAATGAACTGAATGCCTTTCTGGCGGCAGACAGCGAAACCGCCGGGAACCGTCGAAATCTTCTGTCTGCACCGCCTATCTATACGGCAACGCCCGAATTTCTGACGGCATTTCTGACAGTTCGCCACATACCGGAGGCGGAGCAGCGGAAAATTCTTTCTTTTGCAGAACAGCAGCGCATCCTCTTCCTCCGCGTGCTGCAGGACAATCATGTCAGGGATGAACTTCCACTGCTGACACAAGCTGAATTTGAGGAGACCTCCGTCTCTCTTCCGGTTTCCGGCCTGTTTCCGGAGCACGATTTCCTCTATAGCTACAAGGAATATCTGGAGCATCTCCGTCTGACGGAAAATTTTGAAAAGTGCCAGCCGAACTATTCCCTGGAATTGGTGCATTTTCAGCCGTTCAGCAATCTCAATATTCTGATTCATGAAGGGAAATGGGCAATGGTATCAAAGAATAAAGCGCCGTGCATTCATTTCGTCATTCGCCACCCCAAGCTGCGCCGTGCAATTGAGCGCTTTATTCCTCCGATCATAGAGTGCGAATAAGCCACGGTGCGCGGGTACATCGGGCTGCATTACATCATTGCATTTCTTTCCTCCAAAATTGGGGGCCGCGCAGGTTCTCCGATAACCTGCCTTATCCTTGACAATGCTGTGGCGTATCTGCATCCGTTTCATGCCTTTTACTCCGCATCCAGCGGCTTTGTGATGCCCGTCCGCCGCTCCCTGGACAGTCCGCCTGCCAGCACGGTGTCCGCTCCGGTAAAGCGCGCCCGCCGGATGACGCCCTCGCCGTATTTTTCGCGCAGGGCATCCACGGTCCCATCCAGGATCGCCTTGCGGGCATACTGCTGCGCGCCGCCCACGGCAAACAGGTCAAGCTGGCGCGGCTGCGGCTCCTCCAGCCTTGTGGCCTGCACGCCGAGCTGGCGCAGCGGCGTCTGCCCGTCCCACGCCTCGGCAAAGACCCGGCAGGCGCAGCGGAACAGCTCCTCCGTCCCGTGCACGGCCTCCCGCAGCATCGTCTGGTGAGAAAACGTGACGAAATCCGCGCTCCGCAGGCTCACGGAAATGCACCGCGCCGCCTTGCCGTCCCGCCGCAGGCGCATGGCGACCGTTTCGCAGAGCGACAGCAGCACGCGCTGCGCCCCTGCCTCCGTTGTGACATCGGCGGGCAGTGTTGTGGAATTGCCATAGCCCTTGTTCGCCTCCGGCTGCGGCAGCAGCTCCTCGCTGCACCGGCCGTTTGCCGAGTGCCACAGTGCCAGTCCCGGCTTGTTCAGATAGTGCAGCACCAGCCCCGGGTCTGCCTGCGCCAGCTCGCCGATCGTATGGATTCCAATGCGGTTGAGCCTGCGCTCCGTGGCAGGTCCGAGCATGAACAGCTCCCGCACCGGCAGCGGCCAGAGCTTCTGCGGCACCTCCTCCGGGAACAGCGTGTGGACCTTGTCCGGCTTTTCAAACTCCCCTGCCATTTTGGCCAGCAGCTTATTGGACGAGATGCCGATATTCACCGTAAAGCCCAGCTCCTCGCGGATGCGTGTGCGCAGCAGCTCCGCCGCCGCGACCGGCGAGCCATATAGTCCCTCCGTGCCGCTCAGGTCGGCCCACGCTTCATCGATGGAATACTGCTCCACGACCGGCGCGAATTCCCGCAGCAGGGCAATAAAGCACCGTGAGGCCTCTACATACAGTGCATAGTCCGGCGGCACGAGCTTCAGCCCCGGACATTTTTGCTGCGCCAGAAAGATCTGCTCGCCTGTTTTCACGCCGCATTTTTTCGCCGGGATGCTCTTGGCCAGGATGATGCCGTGCCGCTCTGCGCGCTCCCCGGCCACGGCGGAGGGAATGCCGCGCAGGTCCTCCTGTTCGCCCAGCACCCGCACGCGGTAAGCCGCCGACCACGACAGGAACGCGCTGTTCACATCCACATGAAAGATCACCCGGGACATCCGTACACCACCCGGAAAAGCGTCCAGCGATGCGTCCGCACGGTATAGCGCAGCTCCAGCAGCACCTCCTGCTGCCCCAGCTGCGTCTTGCAGAGGTACTGGATGGCCTCTACCCCGGCATAGGAGATGGGCCGCGAGCAGACGACCTGCCGGATCGGGACGGTGCGCAGCATATGCTCGCCGTCCTCCATGCGGAAGCGGATCGGCGTCAGTGCACCGTCCGCTGCGCAGACGGAGATCATCTCAATCTGCCGGTTCACGATATCCTCCATGTGCTCACCTCCGCTTGTTTCTGCTCTCATTATATCAAACATTTGTTCGTAAATCAAGGCAGAAATCCATGGGGAAGAATTTGCATTTTGTGGGAAACTCTGCTAAAATAACGATGGAAAAGAATACGCGGATGTCCCGGTCACGTTTTCGCCAAAGGCTGCCTGCTATCCAACCTCGCCCTGTGAGATCGCTGCGTCGTTTCGCTCCTCGCAATGACACGTCAGGATAATGCAACGGGTGCCCTTCTGCCATTGAATGTTCCCCTACCGGGCGCTCACCGCCGCACACCGGCTCTCGGTCTTTCCCATTTATATCGAAATCCTTCCTGGAGGAACCTATGCTGAACTATCGCTGTCTCGTGCTCGATCACGACGATACCGTCGTGCGCAGCGAGGAGACCGTTAATTATCCCAGCTTTCTCGAAGCCCTGAAGGTGCTTCGCCCCGGCAGGACCATCACACGCGAGAAATTCACCCGCTGGTGCTTCTCCCCCGGCTTTTCCGCTCTTTGCAGCGACTATATCGGCCTGACGCCCGAGGAGATCGACGTGCAGTACGACATGTGGCGAAGCTATGTCGCCACACATATCCCGCCCCCCTATGACGGCCTGCGCCCCATCCTGACGCGCTGGAAGCAGGAGGGCGGCCTGCTGTGCGTCTCGTCGCACTCCGCGCGTGAAAACATCCTGCGCGATTACCGGCTGCACTTCGATCTGGAGCCGGATCAGATTTTCGACTGGGACCTCGGCGAGGACCGCCGCAAGCCATCGCCCTACGCCCTGCAGGAGATCATGCGGCTGTATGACCTGCGTCCGGATGAGCTATTGATGGTGGATGATCTCAAGCCCGGCTATGACATGGCCCACGCCTGCGGAGTGCCGTTCGCCTGCGCGGGCTGGTCGCACGACGACCCCGAGATCCGCGCTTTTCTGCGCCGCTTCAGCGATTTTTATCTCGAGACCGTGCAGGCACTCGAGCCGCTGCTGTTTGGTGCTTGACAAATATGATATAATAGAAAATAATAGGAAAGCGGGGTGAACAGATGGAGAAGACCGGCGTCAAGATCGTTGCCAAAAATTCAAAGGCGTTTCATGAATATTTCGTCGAGGAGCGCTTCGAGGCGGGCATTGAGCTGTTCGGCACGGAGGTCAAGTCCATCCGGCTTGGCACCCTGAACCTCAAGGACGCCTGGTGCAGCGTGAAGGACGGAGAGCTTTGGGTGCGGCAGATGCATATCAGCCCCTATGAAAAGGGCAACATCTTCAATAAGGACCCTATCCGCCCGCGCCGCCTGCTCATGCACAAGCGTGAGATCCGGCGGCTGGCCTCCAAGGTCCAGCTCGACGGCTACGCCATCGTTCCGCTCTCCGTTTATCTGAAAAACTCCCGCGTCAAGGTCGAGGTCGCGCTGTGCAAGGGCAAAAAGCTCTATGACAAGCGGCAGGACGCCGCCAATAAGGACGCGCGCCGTCAGATCGACCGCGCGATGAAAGAAAGGAATCACTGACCATGGAAAATCCTGTTGTGACCATTGAAATGGAAAACGGCGGCATCATCACCGCCGAGCTCTACCCGGATGTCGCGCCGCAGTCGGTCTATAACTTCATCTCGCTGGCAAACAGCGGCTTTTATGACGGCCTCATCTTCCACCGCGTCATTCCCGGCTTCATGATCCAGGGCGGCTGCCCCGAGGGCACCGGCATGGGCGGTCCCGGCTACTGCATCAAGGGCGAGTTCCTGTTCAACGGCGTGGACAATAAGCTGAAGCATAAGCGCGGCGTGCTGTCCATGGCGCGCGCGCAGTCTCCGAACTCCGCCGGTTCGCAGTTCTTCATCATGCATCAGGACGCGCCGCATCTCGATAAGCAGTATGCCGCGTTCGGCAAGGTGCTCTCCGGCATGGAGGTCGTCGACGCCATCTGCCAGGTCAAGACGGACCGCAATGACCGCCCGGAGGCCGAGCAGAAGATGAAGTCCGTCCGCGTCGATACAAAGGGTGAGACCTATCCGGAGCCGAAAAAGCTCAAGGATCCCTACGGCAGATTTTAATTTGTAAGCTTTCGCAGGAGGCAGGCTCTCCCCTGCCTCCCGCGCAGCCCATATTTTCTCGATCCGGGGGCGTACCGGTTTCGACGGGGGTAGTGAGGCTGGAATAGCGGGCCGTGGCGCCTGGCCACGATAAAACGGGCAACTTTTTAAAATTAACTGACAACAATCAGTACGCACTGGCTGCCTAATTAGGCGCCCATCCGCCCCGGAAGGTCCACGAGCCGGGCTCGGGTGTGATTTGAGTGGAGACCGTGCGTGCGGTAAGCTTTGCCCGCACCATGCATCATGAAGCTACCAAATCCGGCAGGGTGTCCGTTCCCGTCCGGATGAGGGAATGTAAATAACGGACTGCGCCCGGAGAAGTTCCAGTCAAGTTGCTTTCGGACGGGAGTTCGACTCTCCCCGCCTCCACCATAAGTCCACCGTAATTTTGATAGAATTACGGTGGATTTTTCTATACCCGATAACCGCTTGGAATCAGGCTTTTTGGCTGTTCGGGCTCATAAACGAACCCCGCTGCAGGCAATTCTGCGGCGGGGTTTTGCGCTTTATACGGGTTTTGTGGCTTTTTTTGTCGTTGTAATCGTTAAACGGCTGGGGTAATCGTTGAATTACTGGAGTATTCGTTAAACTACCGAGGTAATCGTTAAACAGCCGAGTTCTGATAATACTCCTTATGAGAAAATCGGCGATGAAGTGCGGTCGCTGGCGGATGAAGTACCGTTTGACATCCCCGATTCGTGGGAATGGGTACGAATGAAGTATATATGCCAGCTTATTGACGGCGAAAAAATACAGAATGCATCATACCACAATCTTGACGCTCGTTATATGCGAGGAAAGGCTGAGCCACAAACACTTAATAGTGGGAAATATGTTTCTCAAGGCACATATGAGTATTTCAAAAACTGCCTCAAGCGGGATGACGAGCTGTTCTGGTACTTTGTAATACGCTTTCTGGCCGCTACCGGCGCACGGGTCAGTGAGCTCATACAGATCAAGGTGGAACACATCAAGCTGGGGCATTTGGACTTATATTCGAAGGGCGGCAAACTCCGACGAATATACATACCCAAGGCTCTGCAGAATGAAGCCCTTTCTTGGCTGAACGATAAGCACCAAGAAAGCGGCTTCATTTTTTTGAACAAATACGGCGACAGAATCACCACCAGAGGCATCTCAGGGCAGCTAAAAAAGCTGGCAGTCCGGTATGGCATAGACCCGGTGGTCATTTACCCGCATTCCTTCCGTCACCGCTTTGCAAAGAGTTTCTTGGAGCGCTGCAACGACATCGCATTCCTCGCTGACCTTATGGGACACGAAAGTATCGAAACCACCCGCATTTATCTCCGCAAAACATCGACCGAGCAACGAGCTATTGTAGATGAGGTCATAGACTGGTAAAAGGAAACCAGGCATACGCACTGCTTTGGCGTATGCCTGGTTGTTTTACAATTTCTGTACTATGCTGAGTGCCGTATCGATGGCGCTGACAATGCGTTCCTGCTCGTTGAGGGGTGGGATAGGCATTAGCACATTCCTGATAGCATCGATAGAAATGCTTTCCTGGGCAGTTGCTTTTTTGTATTTTGTCAACTGCTCATATCCAGTTGTGCTGCGCAGATAAAATAAAATGTACTCAATCAAAACCCCATTGCCTGAATAAGGCTCTATTTTCCCGACATTTGAGCCGAGATGTGCTTTGTAAGTGCCCGGAAAAACTGCAACATTGCCGATGCTTCCAACATAAGGAGTAAGCAAGCAGCGTTTTGAAAGCTGGCTACGCCATAATTCATCTGATACGGTTTCCGGTATAAACCACTCAAAGTGCTCTATGAGTTTTCCGTTTTGGATGTTTTTCCCCTTAAAAAGCGGGATGCCGTGGTTCGTCAGCGCAGGGGCTATATATTTTGTGTACTCAAATCCTGCGAGTTTCGTTACAAACGAAATGTTTCCCAAGTATGTCCAAGCCCACGATTCTGGGATCTCAAAGGGCAGTTCATCATCGAT
Organism: Faecousia intestinalis; assembly: GCF_040096185.1. Classification (NCBI taxonomy): domain Bacteria; kingdom Bacillati; phylum Bacillota; class Clostridia; order Eubacteriales; family Oscillospiraceae; genus Faecousia; species Faecousia intestinalis. Next base: position 15,330 of record NZ_JBBMFF010000208.1, read on the forward strand.
ACAGCGCTCCACACCGTCCAACTTCTCATAATGAGAATTATCCCGTCTGAAAATGACGGATTCGTGTTTGTCCTTTTTGATTTTGCCTTCCTTGATGAGCCGCTGTTTCTCTGCCCTTATACGCTCCAGCAGAGCCTCTGCAGGCTCGTCAGACGGGTCTTGGGGTACCAGCTTGCCTTGGACTGCCTCTTGCAGTATCGACTTCTTGAGAGTCTCTGGGAAACTGCCATTGAGATTTTGGAGCGCTGTGTCCACAACAGCGTAATCTGCCACCTTGGGGAGCACTCGTTTCAGCATCGCAATAATCCGTCCCATTTCCTCGCGTGGCGGAATCGGGACTGGCAGATTCATCATCTGCTCACGAGAGAGGTTATAAAACGCTTGTCCGGATTTGTGTGTAATGTTTCGGCAGTTATCACGATGGTGTTTAGCAGCAAAAGCGTAAAGCAGATATTCTGATACGACATCGTCGTTAAAGTGTGGTATGAGCATAAGCACAAAACCGCCAACAACCGTGTCGGAATAATCTTTGTCTATGAGTGCGATTTTGCCGATGTGATCCAGGCTACTAACTGCAGGCGTGATCATATAGTTTTTTCTCAAATACAGCTCTGGTTTTACGAGCTCGCTTGAGATGAAGACATCGTCGCCCTTAAAAAGGAACTGTTCCTCACCGATATTTCCGCCACGCAGTACCCTTATCATTTTGTCCGCCTTTATAGCGAGGGCATCCTTTTTGTACGCAAGCCCAGACATATTTGAGAAAAGGTCGCCTACCCGGCACCATTCCCAAGATGACGGTATCTCAAAAGGCACTAAATCCGCCAGCGACCGTACTTCATCGCCGATTTTCTCATAAGGAGTATTATCGGCACCTTTGAAGATAACAGAGGGGTTCTTTTCACGCTTGATCTTCTTCTCTTTGATGAGCCGCTCTTTCTCCGCACGGATGCGCTCCAACAGGACGCTGGCGGGCTCGTCATTCGGGTCCTGCGGCACGAGCTTGCCCTGAACAGCCATCTGGAGAATGGAGTTTTTCAGTTGCTGCGCAGTCATTCTTCGCCCTCCTCCGTAATGTCAATGCCAAGGATATCGGTGATCTGGGCAAGGATGCGGTCAATGTCAGCGTTCAGGCTGGCCCGCTTCTCCTGGTACTGCTGAATCAGTTCCTTCGGCGGCAGGATTTCCTCCTCTTCGTGAGGATAGCCGCAGAGGTCGATGTTATAGCTCCGTGCTTTCAGCTCCTCGACGGTGTACTTCTTCGCCTTATCAAAGCCGTCGATGGTGATTTCCTCACGGTTGTCCCACCACTCAACAGCCGGGGCAAAGTGCTCCAGCTTCATGGGCTTCGTCTTGGAGAAGTTCTTGTACCCCTCCGGCATATCCAAACGGTAGAACCAAGTCTCCGTCGTGGGATGCGTCCGGTCGAAGAACAGAATATTTGTCGTAATAGAGGTATACGGCGCAAAAACGCTGTGCGGCATACGAATGACCGTATGGAGGTTAAACTCGGACAGCAGCTTTTCTTTGATCGCCATTTTGGCATTATCTGTGCCGAACAGGAAGCCGTCAGGCAAAATGATAGCGCAGCGACCGTTCTGCTTCAGCCGATACATGATGACCGACATAAAGAGGTCGGCGGTTTCGCTGCTGCGAAGGTCAGCCGGGAAATTCTGCTTCACGCCCTCTTTTTCGTTGCCGCCATAAGGAGGATTCATCAGAATGACATCGAAGCGGTCACTCTCTTTGTACTCACGCACATTCTTTTCCAGACTGTTGCCATGAATGATGCGAGGATTGTCGATGTCGTGGAGCAGCATATTCGTGGCGCACAGAAGGAACGGCAGCGCCTTCTTTTCAATGCCATAGATGGAGTTGCTGTAAACCGTTCTGTCCTCGACTGTCTGCACTTGGGCATCCAGCACCTTCAGCGCAGAGGTGAGGAAGCCGCCTGTACCGCAGGCGAAGTCCGCAATTGACTCGCCGAGCTTTGGCTTGATCATCTGCACCATAAAAGGATGAAGCTCGATCCGAAGGTCTATTACAAGATTGACGGCGGACAGCTCTGCCTCTGGCTTACGCCGGTCTATGACCTCTACACGAAGTACCGCAAGGACTACGCCATTGTCGGTGAGGTGCTGACATACGCACAGTTTAAGAAACAACTGCAGCACTCCGAGTATTTTATCGCCAGCAATCAGCAGAAACGCATCGGCACGGAGAACCACAAGTGTTGGATCATCGACTACGAGCTTTTGCGGAAAAACTGCGATGTGACAGGCCTTGAGGTCACAGAAATTGAACCGCTCACAGTGTAACTTGTAACCTCTGTAACCTCTCTATTATAGAGAGATACGCGGGAAAGTTTGGACGAAGAAACCATCAAGCAGGTTTTTATCAAGGCTTTGAACATTCTCGGAAAAGAACGCGACCTCATCATTGTTGGCTTTGAAGAAATCAAGGATTCCGCTTTCCTGACTGATGAGCTTGAAGCGGAGGCAGGTCGGCTGAACGGCGAGATGAACGCGGTCGCTGAACTGATGCAGAAGTGCATTGACGAAAATGCCCGTGTCGCACAAGACCAGGAAGAATACGGAAAACGCTACGATGCTCTGGTACAGAAATTCGATGCGGCGAAGGCAAAGCTGGACGAGACACAGGCTGAAATAACCAAGCGGCAGGCACAGCGGCAGATGATGGAGAACTTCATGAAAGTGCTGCAGTCACTGCCGGAGCAGGTCGATTACTTTGACGAAGGCACCTGGTACGCCATGTGCGACTTCATTACAGTTTACAACAAGGATGACATCCGGGTTACCTTCCATAACGGATTGGAAATCCGAGTGTAAAGATTACTCCCCACAACGGCTCACTTGAACCGATGTGGGGAGCTTTTCTGTCTTACTTTGTAATAGCCGAAAAATCGGGCTCACCTTTTGTTATGATGCTGAAAATCAAATCTGTCGTTTCTTGACTTACCGCATCTGCATCACTTTTGTCTCCATAACACTCCACAAACACATTCGTATTTCCAATGGAGAACGAAGCGAAGAATATTGCGGATTGCTCACCTCTGCTGTTGGGATTGGTAATAAAATATCCCGTAGTGACAGGAATTCCGTTTACCGATGAGCTGCTTTCGTTTCCTTCCAGAACCACATCGCTTATTGGAAAATTATCCTGGGCAAATATGATTGTCGCATCACCGAGTTTTCCTTCGACTTGGAGCAGATCCCCGTTTTCCTCTCGGAAAGTTCCGATGGCTGATCTTCGTTCAGTGGTTTCAGGAAGTATGGAGTCCAATTCTGCATCTGTCAGTTCACGCGATGAAACGGGATAGCCGACATGAATACTTGCCACGTTGGTCCTTCCGATGTGATAGACAATGGAGTCACCGCTTGCAAGATTAACAGTATAACCTTTAGAACCAAACCATCCCATATTGCTGCCAACAATTCCTGTTACTGCGACTATGGCTACCAGGCAAGCGGCAACTGGAATCAGGAACTTTTTGAAATTCTTTCTCTGTGACATATAGTTCACCTTATCCTTTCTGTCATGAACAGAACGGTTCTCCTCTAAAATCGCAGAAAGCATACGATCATTTGCAGAATCGCTCGGTTCGATTTTGTCCCAAGAAGTAATGATTTTATTGTTCTTCATCGAAATCATCTCCTAACCTTTCTTTGAGGATGGCACGAGCCTCGTGCAAATAATTACGGATTGTCGATTGCGGCTTTTTCAGGATGCCTGCGATTTCCACGCTGGTATATCCTTCATAATAATACAGATAGACCACGGTCTTATACTTTTCGGGGAGTTCCATAACCACTTGGAAAACATCATCCGTTTCGATATTTTCTGAGCTGGGGAGATTGTAGAAATCCTCGATGTTCTCGTGTCTGCGCCACCAATGCCGCAGGACATTTTTGCAAATGTTCGTGGCAGTTCTGATAAGCCATGCCTTTTCGTGTTCTTCGCTTTCAAAAGCGGGACCGCTCTTGATTAGCTGGAAGAATGTATCCTGAACCGCATCCTCGGTATCAGCAGGACTTTTCATGTAAGCAAAGCAGACGCGATAAACAGTTTTACTGTGGCGTTTGTAGATCTCCGCAATCTCTTTGTCCGTACGCAACAAAGATTTTGACATCTCGCCTTGCCCTCCTTTCACTACTAATACAATTGAGAACGCAAAAGTGTCGGATAAAAAAGAAAAAAATTTCAGAAACCATTATAACGCCGGTTTCTGATAGCAGAATGAAAAAATTGAAAATTCCGAGCCTTATCTACGGAAAGGTTACAGAATTTGAACCCGTCCGAGAAATTTGAACCCGTTTTTCTGTAAAAATAAAATTGTATCAAAGACGGCTTTTAGATAGATGAGGGCATTTCCGGCACTTCCGTTCTGCACCGTGAGCACTTTCTCGAAATGATCGAGAAATGCAAGGCGGGAGAGATCGACCTTATCATCACGAAGCAAGTCAGCCGTTTTGCCAGAAATGTGCTTGACAGTCTGAACTACATTTTCATGCTGCGAAAGCTCGACCCGCCTGTGGGCGTGTACTTTGAGACCGAGAAGCTCAACACGCTGGATAAGAGCAGCGATATGGTCATTACCGTATTGAGCCTTGTGGCGCAAAGTGAGTCCGAGCAAAAATCCAACAGTCTGAAATGGTCATTCAAGCGCCGAAGGGCGCAGGGGCTTGGGATCTATCCAAGTTGGGCTCTGCTCGGCTATCGGCTGGATGATGAAAAGAGCTGGGAAATCGTAGAGGATGAAGCGGATATTGTCAGAACCATATACAGTCTCTACCTGGACAGCTATTCATCCACGCAAATTGCGGAATTGCTGACAAAAAGCGGCATTCCCACTGTAAAAGGTCTATCGGTTTGGAGTTCCGGCAGTGTCCTGGGCATCCTCAAAAACGAAAAATACTGTGGGGACGCCTTGTGTCAAAAAACAGTTACGATAGACTTTTTCACGCATAAGAGTGTAAAGAACAACGGCATAGAACCGCAGTATTTCGTTGAGGGGCATCATATCCCCATCATCGAGAAAAACGACTGGCTGTTGGCACAGCAGATCCGTAAAGAACGACGGTATCGGAAACGGCGCAGCACCCACCGGAAGCCACGCATCGTGGTCAAGGGAGTACTGTCCGGCTTCATGATCGTCGACCCATCGTGGGACGAGGAGTATGTGGACAATCTACTTATCTCTGCGACCCAAAAACCAGAACCCGCCCCGGCAGTTGCCGAGGAGGACGAAAACTTTATTGTAATTGAGAAGGAGTAACTACCATGTTTGAAAAATTTTCTGTCATCGACCTTATTAAAACCCGTTCCGCCTCTGTCTGCACTTTCGCAGGCAATATCGTGAAGTTCAATGTGCAGACCGCACAGGAGCTCCACTTCCCGGAGTACATCCAGTTTCTGATCGAGCCGAAGTCGAAGCAGTTCGCTATCCGGGCCTGCAAGGAGGATGCCCCGAATGCCGTGCGCTTCTCCAAGCCGGAGGGCGCGCAGAAAGCGCAGATCAAAATCAGCAACGCCACGGTCGTGGATATGGTCAGAAAACTGATGGACTGGAATGCCGAGGATAATTGGAACGTCCCCGGTATTTACTTTGCCGACGAACAGGGCATCATGTATGCACTGGAATCGGCATACGCACCCAGATCGAAAGGTGGCTGGGCAGCCCGCCGTGAGCGTGAAGCTGCCGCCGCTATCGCAGAGGACATCATAGACAACGAGGAGGTCGATAACTAAGTGAAAGATGCCGGACTGCCCACGCTTTTGGTGTCAGTCCGGCATCGTTTTTGCTTATTCATCCGCACTTTCGCCGCTATGCTCGTTTTCGGAGAGGCTTGGGTCTGCGAGTTTCCGAAACATTTCTTCCATGTTGATGGGATGTAAAGAGGCTGTGACCTCATCCCAATCGATAAGCTCATAGTTGTAAAAATCGAATTTTTCCTTATTTTCTTTATAGTACCCCTTGGCGCACAAACACAGCACCATGCACAGCCTCCGCACATTTACTCGGTAACTGCGGACTTCCGTGCCGTCAGAGCTTGTCATTACACTGCTTCCTTCTCCGCCGTAAATGCGAAACGGTTGCTCTGACTGAATTACCAACGAAAAGCGGTCGATTGGGATGGGATGCTTCCCGTTCTTTTGCAGGTTCGGATTTCCTTCATGGAGCAATGAGCAGCGGAGGCTATATACCACCTCACCGCTTAAGTACGGCATTTCCGGTTCGTCCTCAGTACACTTTGGAGGTTTCTCCGTCACCCCCACAATTTTATCGTACCACTGTATATAGCGCTCTCTGGTACTACGCAAAGATGGATATTCCGCCTTTCCGCAGATGTCCGGCAGTGTGAGCGCCAGGTTCAGCGCTGCAAAATAGAGGTCGTGGTTCAGCGCTTTTTCTATCTCATCTATGATTCGCAGTATCATCGCCTACTGCCTCCGCTCTACAAACCATCGTCCGATGTTGTTTCCTGTAAGGTCTGCGCTGCGCTCGAAAAACAGATAGCTCTGGTGACCGCCGATCCATATCGTATAGCGGTCGCCCTGGCCTCCGGCTTTCAGCACAGGAGCTTGACGGATATCGGACACACGGTCTATCTCATATTTCTCGCCGTCCTCCCAAGTGATGATCCTGGGGAACATCGTGCCGTCAGCAGCAAAATCTGCTTTGACGGCTACATATACTTTCAGCGGCTTATTCACCGTAGCAGTCTGCATCGTCCGGCACCTCCATATTGGCAAGGAAATTACTCCGCGCCGAGATCGGCGGCTCTATCAGCTTATAGCCCTTCCACTTCAGCACACGGAATTTAAAATCAAGCAGTTCCGCTGGGACACGGAGCATTGCGGCGGCAGAGAAAAAAGTGGTGTCACGGTTGAGTGTTTCAAGGACATCCTGGTCTCTGAGTAAATACTCGGCAGCAAACAGATTGGCGTCCTTCTCCAACAGCGAGCTCTCATCGAATAGGCCAATATCGTGAAATGCGTGAATACCCGAATGGCGGTGCAGCACCGCATGACCCAGCTCATGGGCTACAATGATTTTCTGAACCGCTTCCGGCAGGTCACAGTTGACCGTGATCGTTCGTATCCGCTTGCTCTCTAAGTAAAACCCTTTTATGGCATCCGGGGTGTTTCCGAGAGCCTGACTGAGCAGAAGGATATTCATATCCTCGCAAAGCCGGAACGGATTGCTTTCGTGGTATTTCTTTTGTAGGGCTTCGACTGCGCCGCACACTTCTGCGTATGACACAGGCTCACCTCCTCCTTATGTAAAATGGGTATACTGACCCCATGCTGTAATTATACAATGGTAACTGTCCCATAAAACGGACATTACTTGTTCTTGCGACCAAATTTCACCTTTGCTTCATCCTTGCAGGCGACATACGCCCGCATGACCGCCTCAAAGAACTGGTCTTTCTGTTCCTGGGACAGTTCACCACCTGCGAACAACGCAGCATTGTCTCGGAGGAGCTGGTCGACATCACGGGCTCCGGAAGATCCATACCGTTCGCGGGCTTCTTCAAGATAGCCGTCCTTCTCAATGTCAGCCATTGGGTCGAGGCAGGAATCGTCGGAAAGATACTTTGAGGATATATTCAGCGCTTTTGCGAGCTTCAACATCGTGGAAGCCCTGGCAATTGCGCCACCGGACTCATAGGAAGCAATTGTCCGCTTGGAAACGCCAGTGCTATCAGCAAGTTGCTGTTGGGTCAGACCCGCTTGCTCTCTGGCCACCTTGATCTTGTCCGAGAAAGTCATAGGATACCTTCTTTCGATAAATTTCATCTCGTAACTTCATCAACTTCATCTGAGCTATTGACAAAACTTCATCGACAGGCTATTATGTAGGTGAAGTTTGATGAAGTTACGCATATAATATACTTCACTTTCTTCACCTTGTCAATAGGTTTTGATGAAGTTTTGTTGAAGGAGATGGAATTATGCAGAATCATGCCATTCTCCACAGTGATCTGAATTGCTTTTACGCTTCCGTTGAGACAATGCTCGACCCAAGTCTTAGAGGAAAGGCGGTGGCAGTCTGCGGCTGCACGGAGGACAGACACGGCATTGTGCTTGCCAAGTCTGAACTGGCGAAGAAAGCTGGTGTAAAAACTGGGATGGTCAACTGGGAGGCGAAACAGTGCTGTCGTGACCTCATCATCGTGCCACCGCAATACGACCAATACCTCAAATACTCAAAGCTGACCCAGGCTATTTACCAGAGGTACACCGATATGGTGGAACCTTTTGGCATGGACGAATGCTGGCTCGATGTGACCGGCAGCCGGTGTGTCTGCGGCGATGCCAGAACGATTGCGGAAAATATTCGGTGCTCTGTAAAGGAGGAGCTCGGTCTGACCGTCAGCATCGGCGTATCCTTTAATAAGGTGTTCGCCAAATTGGGGTCCGATCTAAAAAAGCCGGATGCCATCACAGAGATCTCACCGGAGTCATACAAAGAGAAGGTCTGGCCGCTCCCATGCAGTGATATGATCTATTGCGGTCCCGCCACCACCAAGAAGCTGGCGCAGTACGGCATCCATACGATCGGAGAAGTTGCTGGGTGCGACCCACTGTTTCTGAAAGGGCTTCTGGGGGTGAACGGTCTTGCGCTGTGGACTTATGCCAATGGCAGAGACCATTCCAGAGTCATGCATAAGGATTTTGTTTCCCCGGTCAAATCGGTCGGTCACGGCATTACCTGTGTTTCCGACCTGGAAAACGAAGAAGAGGTATGGAAAGTCATATTCGCTCTTTCGCAGGATATCGGTCACCGACTTCGGCTGCATAACCTCGCCACCCGTACCGTCCAAGTCCATGTCCGAGGCAATGATCTGTTCGGCTCACAGTATCAATGCAAGCTGCCGCTCAAGACTCAGCTTCCCTCGGAGATCGCCGCTGCCGCATTTCGGAGTTTTAAAGAGCGGTATCCCTGGAACACGAAGGTCAGAGCGGTCACCGTCCGTGCCATTGAACTCTCGCCCAAAGACAGTGCGGAGCAACTCACGCTGTTTGATAATGTCCAGCACCGCATGGCAATGGAGAAAGTCCAGGACGCTGTGGAGGAGATCCGTGGTCGCTTTGGCAAGAGCGCCATCACCTACGCCTGCCTCATGGGCGATTTAAAAATGCCCATGGATGGAAGAGATAAAGTCAAAATGCCGGGGTTAATGTACCAATAAGAGATATTTTCCAAATATTTTTCTGCTTTACCTCTTGACAAGTCATTATGTCTTGCGTATAATAGTGTTAGCAAGGTTGCTAACAAGCGTACAAGCATCCGTGCTAATTCGATTCACCGTTGTGATGAGAAGTTGCCCACAAGTATGATAACAGTGCCGCAAACAGGCTGAACGAATCAAGATAGGGCTTATAATGTAAAGTAGAAAAGGTGAACGACATGAACACACAGTACCAGAATTTTGGAGAGTTCCTTCAAAGGAAACGCACAGAGAAACAAATCACGCTCCGCAAAATGGCGGAAATGATAGGGATCACTGCGCCCTATCTGACCGACATTGAGAAGGACCGCCGCAACCCTCCCGAAATGGAGAAGCTGGAGCTGATTTCCCAAATTCTCATGCTGAACGACGAGGATAAGACTACGATGTACGATCTGGCCGGCAAGAAGAGAAACTCTGTTGCCCCAGACCTGCCTGACTATATCATGGAACATGACTATGTGTCCGCTGCGCTTCGCACGGCACGTGACCTTGATGCAAGCGAGGCTGACTGGTTGAAGTTCGTCGAGGAGCTCCGGCAGCGAAAGGGGTAATTTATAAAGATGTACACTCCCTCTCTTCGAGTGAAGAACAACGGCGTACCGATTTTGAGCAAAGCCGAGATCGATGCCATCGGAGAGCGTTTCGTACAGGATTTTCAGCCGGAAGTCCTCACGAACCCCTCTCCCGTGGACATCGAAGGGTTTATTGAATTCTATCTCGGAATGACGCCGGATTATCAATATTTGTCCCACAATGGCGTGTACCTTGGGATGACTGTATTTAACGACACCAATAAGGTGCCGGTTTTTGACCCTGCCACAAATCGGGCGGAGTACATCAGTGCCAAGGCCCGTACCGTCATCATCGACAACCGCCTTCTGGATGAGAGCCAACGGCATCGTTACCGCTTTACGCTCGGACATGAGGGTGGGCATGACATCTTCCATTCCGGCTATTTCTCGTATAACCCCGACCAGGTATCCATTTTTGACGATGAGCTCATCGCCCCCATGATACAGTGCCGGGTCGACAATGGCATGACAAATAAATCGGACACTCGCAAATGGGACGACCATGACTGGATGGAATGGCAGGCCAACCATCTGTCCGCTGCCGTTTTGATGCCGAAGTGTTCGGTGGATCTGCTGGCACGATCCTGCAAGGACAAGCTCAAAACCCCTACATCCCGTGCGATACTGATCGCTAAAATGTCTGACTGCTTCGATGTTTCCATCCAGGCGGCGACAAACAGGCTCAAAGACCTCGGTTACATCAAAACCAACGATACGACCGATTATTCCTACGCTTCTGCCATCATGGATTTTGCAGGCGTGGTCGGTTCTTGAGCGTCCATATCGAAAACTACAGCGGGTTTTACCGCCCGCTGTGTTTTTTTACAGCAAGCGTTAGCAAGTTTGCTAACAAGGTAACATTAAGGAGGTGGTGCCTATGACTACTGCAAGAAAGGAGGACCCCGATGGTAGCGTACCGAGATTGTAAGGGACATCTCGTCTGCATGGCGGATGCCCAGACAGGGATCGTTGAGATCCAGCACAAAGACCGTGCGGTAAGAATGACCGTGCCTGTGGGCGACAGCTTCACAGTGACACTGCGAGATACCGAAACGGTTATGACGCGAATCAGCACCAGGGCTTTCCAAGTGGAAAGCCACGCTCGTGCAGCGTAATGCACACAAAGTAAAGATCATCCGCAGAGCTGCAAGACGGCCAGGATTTAGCCTCCCCTTCGTGGGGTGCGCTATGTCCCGGCCGTCTTTTGTTTTTCTCGAAGGTCTGAAAAACCTTATATACCCTTGGGGCAAGTAGCCCTGCCAAATTTAATCTCAAAGCCTTGAGATGCGCATTAGAGGCGGCGGGATACATAGAGAACCGAAAACCCCACAGGGATTTTTTGAACTCGATGTACCCACCGTGCTTTGCCATGCCTTCTTGTAGGTGTTGTCTGCCGGTGAGTCCGTCGTGACCACCGGCTCTTTTTGTGTCCCGGCCGCTCGGTGCCGCCTCAAGCGGAAAGGACACATTATGAAAATCAAATACGCATTCTTGGACGGAACAGTGACGGAGGTCGAGGTTTCTGACGAAATCGGTGCCGTCATCATCGACAGCCGTAAGGCGGAGCACGCGCAGGACGAGCGTCATCGCTACCATTGCTACTCCTACGACGCCATCGACTACGAGGGCGAAGAATACGGTGCTTGCGACGAATATGCCGTAGAGGATGATTCGGCAGAACAGACCGCTCGTATCCGAGAAGCCTTCTCGCATTTGACTGCCACCCAGCAGCGCCGGCTTCGACTGTACGCAAACGGCAAGACCCTGCGGGAAATCGCTGCCATCGAAGAGGCCAGCTTTCAGTCTGTTTCCGAGTCCATCGAGGCAGGCAGAAAAAAGTTTTTGAAAATTCTCCGCCAGACACCCTGACAAATCCCCGATTTTTCTGGGTACACCGGAAGGCAACAAAATACAAGCCCTCCGGAAAGGACGGTAACCCCGTATGAGACACAACTTGAATATCCGTGTTTCAGACAAGCCCAAAAACGGCGGTGTAGTCGCTTGCAGAACGGTCAGTATCCGTGAAAAGATCTTCACCCTGCTCTTGGGTCCCAAGCAGAAGGTCATGGTCGTGGTTCCCGGCAACTCGGTCGAGTCCATTGCCATCACCGAAGTTCCAATGGGAGGTGGCGCACATGAGTAAGGTTAAGCTCCTGCTCAATGTAGTCGAGGATCTTCGCTCCCTGGCGGACAGCGTTCAGGCTGTGGCAGATGCCATGCTGCAGAATGAGCCGACTGTCGATGCAGAGCCGAAGGAACCTACACCCGCTCCCCAAAAGGAACTGACGCTGGAAGAAGTCCGAGCGGTGCTTGGCGAAAAGAGCCGAGCCGGATTCACAACCGAGATCCAGGCGCTCCTTAAGAAGTACGGCGCTCCGAAGCTCTCCGGCATCGACCCCAAGCACTACGAGGCACTGCTCAAGGATGTGGAGGTGCTGAAAGATGCCCCCTAATCGTCACGCAGTCCTCTCGGCATCCTCTTCCCATCGCTGGCTTCACTGCAATCCATCCGCAAGGTTGGAATTGGAGTTCGAGGACAGAGAAACGGAAGCCGCAGCAGAAGGCACCGCCGCTCATGCGCTGGCGGAACACAAGCTCCGCAAGGCGCTGAAGATGCGCTCCACCCGCCCGGTCAGCAAGTACGACTCCGACGAAATGGAGATGTACACAGACGGTTACCTGGAATTCGTTCTGGAAGCCATCGAGGAAGCCCGGCAGGACTGTCCTGACCCCAAGGTGCTCATTGAGCAGCGGCTTGACTTCTCCTGCTATGTGCCGGACGGCTTCGGCACCGGCGACTGCCTCATCGTGGCGGACAAGCTCCTCCACATTATTGATCTGAAATACGGTCAAGGGATTCTGGTGAATGCCGAAGAGAATCCTCAGATGATGCTGTATGCGCTCGGAGCACTCCGCATCTTCGATTGCCTCTACGACATCGAGACGGTTTCCATGACCATCTACCAGCCCCGCCGGGAGAATGTCAGCACCTGGGTCATTTCAGTCACCGACCTTCGGAAATGGGCGGAAAAGACGCTGAAGCCAAAGGCAGAGCTTGCCTTCAAGGGCGAAGGCGAATACTGCCCCGGAAGCTGGTGTCAGTTCTGCAAGGCGGCGGTCAAATGCCGCGCCAGAGCCGATGCCAAGCTCCAACTTGCCAAATACGAGTTTGCCCAGCCGCCCCTGCTTTCCGATGCGGAGATCGGCGACATTCTCGGCAAGCTGGAGGACCTCACCAAATGGGCGAATGAACTCATGGCCTACGCCCAGGACGCAGCGGTCAACCACGGAAAACAGTGGCCCGGCTACAAGCTGGTGGAAAGCCGCACCAACCGCAAATACACCGACGAGGATGCCGTTGTCGCCGCTGCCCGTGCAGCCGGTTATACCGACATCTTCAAGAAATCGCTCATCACCATCACCGAGATGGAGAAGCTCATGGGCAAAAAGACCTTTGCCGAGGTGCTCGGCGGTCTGGTTATCAAGCCCAAAGGAAAGCCGACGCTCGTTCCCGCATCCGACAGGCGCCCGGCTATCACGTCCACGGGTGCAAAACAAGACTTTACCGACTATAAAGGAGAACTGTAATTATGGCTAACAAGATGAATTCGACCAAAGTTGTGACCGGCGTTGTCCGCCTGTCCTACGCAAACGTGTGGGAGCCTGCCTCCATCAATGGCAGCAACCCCAAGTATTCCGTGTCCCTCATTATTCCGAAATCCGATAAGCAGACCCTCGACGCCATCAACGCCGCCGTGGACGCTGCCATCAAGGAGGGCGTCGCCAAGTTCGGCGGGAAGATCCCCAACAAGGCGGCTCTGAAGCTCCCGCTCCGTGACGGCGATACCGAGCGTGACGATGAAGCCTACAAGAACAGCTTCTTCGTAAACGCCAACAGCACCACCGCGCCCCAGATCGTGGACCGCAGCGTCCAGCCGATCCTTGACCGCTCCGAGGTGTATTCCGGCTGCTACGCCAGAGTGTCCGTCAACTTCTACGCCTTCAACTCCAACGGCAACCGCGGCATCGCCTGTGGTCTTGGCAACATCCAAAAGGTTCGTGACGGTGAGCCTCTCGGCGGCAAGTCCTCTGCGGCTGACGATTTCGCCACCGACCTGGACGACGACTTCCTGTCCTGAGAAAGGAGTGCAACACAATGGAACTGATTCAGAACATCCTGGTAACCGCCCTCCTTGGAATCTGGGCCTGCCTCAGCATCGGCTTCTTCGTTTGGTTGGTGCAGGGCATCAGCAATGACCACAAGCGTGAAAAGCGTGAGAAGGAACAGGCTTCCCGTGACCTGGAATACCACGAGAAGCGCATGAAGGAATTCAAGTAACCCCAGACGGCTCTGTGGGTGGCAGAAATTGACCTCTGCCACCCATATTCCGTAGGAAGGAATGCGTATGAAAACACTTAGCATCGATATTGAGACATTCTCCTCCGAGAACCTCACCAAATGCGGCGTGTACCGCTATGCCGAAACCCCGGACTTTGAGGTGCTGCTCTTCGGCTATTCGGCGGACGGCGCACCGGTGCAGGTCGTGGATCTGACTGCCGGAGAAACGCTTCCTGCCGATGTCCGCTCTGCGCTGACCGACCCTGCCGTGACCAAATGGGCATTCAATGCACAATTCGAGCGTGTGTGTCTGTCCCGCTATCTTGGATACCCAACCGGACAATATCTCGACCCGTCCTCCTGGCACTGCACGATGGTCTGGGCGGCAACGCTGGGTCTGCCGCTTTCGCTGGAAGGCGTCGGTGCCGTGCTGGGTCTGGAAAAGCAGAAGCTCAAAGAAGGCAAAGACCTCATCCGGTATTTCTGCACCCCGGCAAAAGCAAGGGACGGTTCGCTTATTCGACATTATCCGACAGATGCTCCGGAGAAATGGTCGCTGTTCAAAGCCTACAACCTCCGGGATGTGGAAACGGAAATGTCCATTCAGCAGAAGCTCTCCAAGTTCCCGGTCACGGAATCCGAGTGGCGCAACTACACCCTCGACCAGCAGATCAACGACCGGGGCATCATGCTTGACCGCACCCTTGTCACCCAGGCGATTCGCTGCGATGAACGCTTCAAGCGGACGCACATGGAGCAGGCCCGCTCGGTGACCGGCTTGGATAACCCCAACAGTCCGGTGCAGCTCAAGGCGTGGCTTGCCGAAAAAGGCGTGGAGGCAGATTCGCTCTCCAAAGCCGCCGTGGCAGATATGCTCGAAAAGGCAGACGGAGAAATCGAACTTGCCCTCTCCCTGCGGCAGGAGCTTGCCAAGAGCAGCGTCAAGAAATACACCGCCATGCAGACGGTAGTCGGCTCGGATAACCGTGCCAGAGGGCTTATCCAGTTTTACGGGGCCAATCGCACCGGACGCTATGCCGGTCGGCTCATCCAGGTGCAGAACCTGCCGCAGAACCATCTGCCGGATCTGGACACCGCACGGGCGCTGGTCCGCAGCGGCAATACGGACGCCGTGGAAATGCTCTATGACTCCGTACCGCTGGTACTGTCCGAGCTTATCCGCACCGCCTTTGTGCCGAAACCCGGCTGCCGCTTTTATGTGGCAGACTTCTCCGCCATCGAGGCGAGGGTCATCGCATGGATCGCTGGGGAGCATTGGCGGCAGGAGGTTTTTGCAAAGGGCGGCGACATTTACTGCGCTTCCGCTTCGCAGATGTTCCATGTCCCCGTAGAAAAGCACGGCGTGAACGGGCATCTGCGGCAGAAAGGCAAAATTGCCGAACTGGCTCTTGGCTACGGTGGCTCCGTGGGTGCGCTGAAAGCAATGGGCGCACTGAACTACGGTTTGCAGGAAGAAGAACTGAAACCGCTGGTGGATGCCTGGCGTCTGTCCAACCCCCACATCACAAAGTTCTGGTGGGATGTGGACAAAGCAGCTTCCACCTGCGTCCGAGAGCGAACTGCCACAGAAACACACGGCATTCGCTTCTATTATCAGAGCGGCATGATGTTCGTGGTGCTGCCTTCCGGCAGACGGCTCGTGTATGTGAAGCCGAAAATGGGTCTGAACCGCTTCGGCAATGAGTCCGTGACCTATGAAGGTGTCGGCGAACAGAAAAAGTGGCTGCGGCTGGAAAGCTACGGACCCAAGTTCGTGGAGAACATCGTCCAGGCAACGGCAAGGGACATTCTTGCGGAAGCTATGCTCCGGCTGAATGCTGCCGGGTACCGCATCGTCATGCACGTCCACGATGAAGCGGTCATCGAAGCACCGCCGGATACTTCTTTGGAGAATATCTGCTCCGTCATGGGGCAAACGCCCGCTTGGGCATCGGGGCTGCTGCTCCGAGCAGATGGCTATGTCTGCGATTTTTATAAGAAAGACTGAGGTGGCCCAAATGGGAGTCAATAAATTTAATTGCGAGGGGTATTACGACCCCACTGCCTACGAGGCACTGACGAAGATCGAGCAGGAAGCCAAGGCACTTCGAGCCTTCCGTCCTGTGGTGTATATCTGTTCTCCGCTGGCTGGGGATATGGTGAAGAACCAGGAGAACGCCCGTACTTACTGCCGCTTCGCCGTGGAAGCCGGGTGCGTACCCATCGCACCGCACATCTATTTCACCCAATTCATGAATGACAATGACCGCAGGGAGCGTGACCTGGCACTGTTCATGGACATCGTCCTGCTCTCCAAATGCGCCGAGCTGTGGGTGTTCGGAGAGAAAATCACCAGCGGCATGAGCATTGAGATCGAGAAGGCCAAGCGGAAAGGTCAGCTTATCCGCTACTTTACCGAAACCTGTGAGGAGGTACACAGATGAAGATCGCAGTCGGCAATAGCCGCATGGATAAAAAGTGGAAGAATCAGGACATCTCCTGGGCGGATCTCTGCGCCCGCTGCGGCAGCACCATCCGCACCACGGAAACGGTCGAAGAATACCGCAAGCTGAAAAAGGGTCAGCAGGACGACATCAAGGATGTGGGCGGTTTTGTCGGAGGGCATCTCCGGGAAGGTCGCCGCAAAAACGGCATGGTGCTGTGCCGCTCTCTGCTTACCTTGGATATGGACTACGGCACCCCGGATATCTGGGATGAAATTACGCTGTTCTACGATTTCAAGTGCTGCGTCTATTCCACCCATAAACACACGCCGGAGCATCCCCGCCTTCGTTTGCTCATTCCGCTGAAACGGGAGATCAGCGAGGAGGAATATCCGGCAGTCGCCCGCATGGTGGCAAAGGAGATCGGCATTGACCTCTTTGACGATACCACCTACGAGGCATCCCGGCTCATGTATTGGCCTTCCACCTCCGCCAACGGCGAGTTTTTCTACAAGGTGCAGGACGGCGCAGAGCTTGACCCGGATAAATACCTTTCTCGTTACGACGATTGGCACGATGCCTCCACCTGGCCGGTATCCAGCCGTCAGTCCGAGGTGGTTCGCCGCACTATCGCCGAGCAGGCAAATCCGCTGACC
>NZ_JBBMFF010000209.1:0-8531 GCF_040096185.1 Faecousia intestinalis
AGCGGCATGCCGCTCCCCTACAACGCACTGCCGATCCCCGTCTCTTGCAATTTTACGATCAAAACAGCCGTGCTGCGGTTTCTCCCGCAGCACGGCTGTTTGCAACATCTTATTTCACATCGGCATTGATGCCGTGCTCGTCGAAGGCACGCAGCAGCAGGTCCATATCGGACGGGATGGAGATCGGCTCGCCGCAGGCCTTGATGGCATTGGCGACGTCCTTCAGGCCGTTGCCGGTCACGACGGACACGACCGTCGCATCCTTCGGCAGGACGCCCTGCTCGCACAGCTTCTTCACACCGGCCGTGCCGGTCACACCGGCGGGCTCGCCGAACACGCCGCAGGTGCGGCCGAGCAGCTTCTGCGCCGCCATGATCTCGGCGTCGGAGACATTCACGACCAGACCGTTCGACTCGCGGATGGCCATGAGCGCCTTGTCCGCATTGCGCGGCACGCCGACGGCGATGGAGTCGGCCAGCGTGTTCTCCTCCATGGGTTCCCACGGGCGATTTTCCGCAATGGCGCGGTTGATGGGGCAGCAGCCCTCGGCCTGCGCGGAGATGAGGCGCGGCAGACGGTCGATGAGGCCGACGGCATGGAGGTCCTTCAGGCCCTTCCAAAGACCGGCGATCGTGCAGCCGTCGCCGACGGAGATGGCGATGAAGTCCGGCATCTGCCAGTCGAGCTGCTCGGCGATCTCATAGGCGACGGTCTTCTTGCCCTCGGAGAGGTAGGGGTTGATGGCTGCATTGCGGTTGTACCAGCCCCAGCGGTCAATGGCCTGCTTCGACAGCTCGAACGTGTCCTCATAGCTGCCCTGCACGGAGATGACGGTCGCGCCGAACGTCATGAGCTGGGCGACCTTGCCCTTCGGCGCGCGGGACGGGACGAAAATAAACGTCTGGAGCCCGGCGGCCGCAGCGTTGCCCGCGAGGGACGAGGCAGCGTTGCCCGTGGACGAGCAGGCGATGACATGCGCGCCTGCCTCCTGCGCCTTGGCGACGGCCATGGCGGAGGCGCGGTCCTTCAGCGAGGCCGTGGGGTTCTGGCCGTCGTCCTTGACCCAGAGCTTCGCAATGCCGAGTTCCTTTGCAAGGCGGTCGGCCTCATACAGCGGCGACCAGCCGACGCGCAGCGGGGGCGCGGGCGTCTCCGGCTCGACGGGCAGCAGCTCGCGGTAGCGCCACATGGAGCGCTCCGTGCGGTTCTTCAGCGTCTCGCGGGTCAGCACGGTCCTGATCCGGTCATAGTCATAGATGATGTCGAGGATGCCGCCGCATTCGCAGTTCGTCAGATTCGGAACGGCGGGATATTCCCGGCCGCAGCGCACGCAGCGGCCGCATTTTACATGGTTCATCGCTTCGGTTCCTTTCTCCGGGCTTTCCGGTCGTGTTTTTCCAGTGCTCGTTTCATCCGGGCCCGGCGGCGCTCGTCCCGGCGGCGCTGCCGGGGGTACCATTCATAGAACTGCTCGTCGCCGACAAGGGCGTGCAGCCGGTCCAGCTCCCGGCGGCGCAGGATCGCAGCCAGCAGGACGGTCAGCAGCACAAAGTAAAGCGCCAGCGCCGGCAGAAAGAGCGCGCCGAGCTTTTTGGCGTTCAGAAAGATCGACGCGGCGATCAGAACGTTGCCGATGGCCGCCGCCGTGATCAGGGCGACCTGGACGACCGGGATGAGCGGTGCGAGCGCATCGCGCAGGCGGTTCCGGAATGGTTTCATGGGGCCTCCGTGGATGAAAACCGTGCCGGAGCGGGATGACCCACCCCGGCACGGGCTGATTGTCGGAATTTAAAAACTTACAGTGTTTTGAGGATGCCGACCTCGTCGTTGAAGGCGTCGATGAGCTCATCGAGGTCCTTTGCCTGTGCATGGACGGCGTCCCAGGTGCCCTTCGTGTCGTACCACTGGGCGTTGAGGTCTTCGACGTTCATGCCCTGCTGCTCGACCCAGGTGTAATACTTCAGGTTGTGCACACGCTTGCGCTCCGTGTAGGTCAGCTCGAGCATGCTGTCGGTCTTCAGGCCGAGCATGTGCAGCGCATGATCCTTCTCGGCCTCGAAGGCGGAATAGGCGCCGTGCTGGGCGTTGAGCTCTTCCACGCGGGACTTGTACATGACGGCGGAGTCCGTCAGGACGGTGACAACGACGTCGTCCTCGGTCAGCTCATAGTATTTGGCCATCTTGATGCAGCACAGCACGTTGGCGATGCCGGAGATGCCCATCCAGGTGAACTTTTCGATCTGCTCGTCCGTCATGCCAAGGGACTTCAGGTACTCCTGACCCTCCTTGCAGTTGAACAGTCGCAGCAGGCGCTGGGAGTCCTCGTCGTCGATGGCAATGGCCATATCGGTGTTCTTCACGTTATGGACCCAGGGAATGTGCTTGTCGCCGATACCCTCGATGCGGTGGCCGCCGAAGCCGTTGTCCAGAATGGTCGGGCACTGCAGGGCCTCACCGACGGCGAGCTTCATGCCGGGATAGCGCTCCTTCAGCAGATCGCCGGAGGACATCGTGCCGGCGGAGCCGGAGGTGAAGCAGGCACCGGCCAGACGCTGGCCGGGCTTTTTTACGGCCTCGAACAGATCGGCCAGGGCGTAGCCCGTGACATTGTAGTGCCACAGCGGGTTGCCCATTTCGGCAAACTGGTTGAAGATCATCATGGACGGATCCTTCTTCAGCTCCCACGTCTTGTCGAAGATCTCCTTGACGTTGGACTCACAGCCCGGCGTGGCGATGATCTGACCGGCGATGGACTTCAGCCAGTCAAAGCGCTCCTTGGACATATCCTGCGGCAGGATGGCGACGGAGTCGCAGGCCAGCAGCTTGGAGTTGAAGGCGCCGCCGCGGCAGTAGTTGCCGGTGGACGGCCAAACGGCGTGATGATAGGTGGCGTCGAACTGACCGGTCACGAGGCGCGGAGCCAGGCAGCCGAACGAAGCGCCGACCTTATGGCAGCCCGTGGGGAACCACTTGCCGGACATGGCAAGGATGCGGCACGGCACGCCGGACAGGCTGGAGGGGATCTCCACATAATTCGGGGTGTGCTGATACAGACCGCCGAACTCCTTGGCCTCGTTGTGCCAGGAAATGCGGAACAGGTTGACGGGGTCGACGTCCCACAGGCCGGTATGGGTCAGCTTTTCCTTGATTTTCTCCGGGATGAGATCCGGATTCTGCATCTGCGCGATGGTCGGGATGATGATGTGGTTTTCCTTGGCCTTCTCGATGTTGTGCTTCAGGCCTTCCTTGTTGATGCGAAGATCAATCATTGCTCTTTCCTCCAGTTTTTACGTCAAGATAAGAATATAGCGTGTATTTGGAAATGCCAAAATGTTTCGCGATCTTGTCGCCGGATTTTGTGACGAGCAGCGCGCCGTGCTCATTGAGGAAATGGATGGCGCGCACCTTGTCCTCCTTGCTCATCAGGGCGACCGGCTTGCCGATGAGACGGTCGGACTGCTCGATGAGATCGTCGAGCAGGTCGTTGACATTATGCGTGATGCGGGGCGTTTCCTCCCCGGCGGGGTGGGCGGACGTCAGCCCGGCGAGCGCCTGCTCGGCCATGGCCAGCGCGGAAATATCGAAGTTGATGCAGAAAATGGCGCACACGCGCCCGGATTCGTCGCGGATGTAGATGGACGACGATTTCAGCAGCTTGCCGTCCGGCGTGCGGGTGAGATAGCACAGCTGGTCCTCCGGCGCGCGGCCGTCCTTGCCGAGCTGCTCGAGCACGACCTGTGAGGGACCGTCGCCGAGCTTGCGGCCGGAGACATGGCCGTTTTCAATGGCCACGACGGAGTGTGATGTGCTGCGCTCCGAGATCTCGTGTACAACGACCTCGCAGTTGCTTCCAAACTGCGCCGCGAGGCCTCTCGCCATCTGGCGGAGCGTTTCCAGTTCATTCGGTTTCAGCAATCGCAGCGCCCCTTTCTTTTTTGGGGGGAAACTCTGAAGAAATCATCTGCGGCGGATGCCGGAGCTTTTCCGCCGATCCATCGGTTCGGGGAACTTGAAATTCACAAAGTATTCCTGCGTTCCCCAAACCTCGCCTCGACGAAAAATCTCTCGCCCTCCGCTCTTGCTGATTTCTTCTGAGCTTCCCTGTTGGGAAAACTCTGAAGAAATCCTCTGCGGCAGATGCCGGATATTTTCTGCCAATTCATCGGTTTGGAAGGTTTGGAGTACACAAAGTATTCCTGCGTTCCCCGAACCTCGACTCGACGAAAAATCTCTCGCCAACCGCTCTTGCTGATTTCTTCCGAGCTTCCCTGTTGGGAAACTCTGAAGAAATCCCTCACGCATACTGCCCGCTGTCAGGCTTGTCATTGCGAGGCCCCGCAAGGGGCCGTGGCAATCTCGCGGGATCATTCCGGATTTTTGAGGATCCCCGGCGAATACGAAATATGGTGCCTGAGAGCCCCACGCCGCTTCGCTCCTCGGAATGACGAACTTCCGGTTTTTGCCGGTCAGAGCGTCCCTGTTTGGATTTTCCTGACCCTATGATACCATTATAGCCGGGAGAAATCAATTGTTTTTTCCAAAATTTTTTTGTTTTGAAAAAAATTTGTTTGACTTCTGTGCAGGATATGGTAAGATAGGAGCAGAGAACCGCAGACTGCCTGCATATCCGCACTGCGGTACGGAATGAATAGATAATGGAGGGTACCACGATGGATTTTGAAGCAATCAAACGTGCGGCCGAGGGCTATCGTGCCGACATGAGCCGTTTCCTGCGGGACATGATCGCCATCCCCAGTGAAAGCTGCGAAGAAAAGGGCGTCGTCATGCGCATCAAGCAGGAGCTGGAGAAGCTCGGCTATGACAGGGTCGAGATCGATCAGCTCGGCAACGTCATCGGCTGGATGGGCACGGGCGAGAAGATCATCGCCATCGATTCCCACATCGATACCGTCGGCATCGGCAACCGCGCCAACTGGACGAACGACCCCTATGAGGGCTATGAGACGGACGACATCATCTACGGCCGCGGCGGCTCCGACCAGGAGGGCGGCATGGCCTCCGCTGCCTACGGCGCGAAGATCATGAAGGACCTTGGTCTCATCCCCGAGGGCTATAAGATCATGGTCGTCGGCTCCGTGCAGGAGGAGGACTGCGACGGCATGTGCTGGCAGTCCATCGTCAATGAATATTTCAACGGACCGGAGGATGCCCGCAGCAAGATCGAGTTCGTCATCTCCACCGAGCCGACGGACGGCGGCATCTATCGCGGCCACCGCGGCCGTATGGAGATCCGCGTCGACATGCACGGTGTCTCCTGCCACGGCTCCGCTCCGGAGCGCGGTGACAACGCCATCCACAAGATGGCCGAGGTCCTGCTGAACGTCCGCGACCTCAACGAGAACGACGCCGCCGATGACAAGGAGATCAAGGGCCTTGTCAAGATGCTCGACCCGAAGTACAACCCCGAGCATTGGGAAGACGCGCGCTTCCTCGGCCGCGGCACCTGCACGACGTCGCAGATCTTCTACACGTCCCCGCCCCGCTGCGCCGTTGCGGACTCCTGCTCCATCTCCATCGACCGCCGTATGACGGCAGGCGAGACCTACAAGTCCTGCCTGAAGGAGATCGAGGACCTGCCTGCCTGCAGGAAGTACGCCAAGGACGTCAAGGTCTCGATGTATATGTATGACCGTCCCGCATGGACGGGCCACGTCTATGAGACGGAGTGCTTCTTCCCGACGTGGATCAACAAGGAATCCGCCGCCCATGTGCAGGCCCTTGTCGACGCGCACCACGCTCTGTGGGGCGATAAGCGCCTCTGGGCCGACGAGACCGCGCGCTCCAAGCGCGAAGGCCGTCCGCTGACCGACAAGTGGACGTTCTCCACGAACGGCGTTTCCATCCAGGGCCGCTACGGCATCCCGTGCGTCGGCTTTGGCCCCGGCGCCGAGTCGCAGGCCCATGCGCCGAACGAGATCACCTGGAAGCAGGATCTCGTCGTCTGCGCCGCGCTCTATGCCGCCGTTCCCGGTCTGTACAAGCCCGAAAACAAGATCACCGAGGCCGAGTTCCGTCAGGAGCTGACCGGCAACGACATCAAGTAATTTTTCTGCTTACCCCAAATATAATAAAAAATAGGAGAACGATCATGAGTAAGACTGTTGAACTGGCAAGACACCTCGAAAAGCTCCATATCAATAACATGTATAAGACCGACTTCTACTGGACGTGGGACAAGACGGACGACGAGATCGACGCCGTCTTCACCGTGGCCGACGCTCTGCGCGACCTGCGCGAGCGCAACAAGTCCACGAAGGTCTTCAATTCCGGCCTCGGCATCTCCCTGTTCCGCGACAACTCCACCCGTACCCGCTTCTCGTTCGCCTCTGCGTGCAACCTGCTGGGTCTGGAGGAGCAGGTCCTCGATGAGAAGAAGTCCCAGATCGCCCACGGCGAGACCGTCCGCGAGACTGCGAACATGGTCTCCTTCATGGCCGACGTCATCGGCATCCGCGACGATATGTACATCCATCAGGGCCACGAGTACCAGAAGACGTTCATGGACGCTCTGGAAGAGGGCTATCGCGACGGCATTCTCGAGCAGCGTCCGACGCTCGTGAACCTGCAGTGCGACGTCGACCATCCGACGCAGTGCATGGCCGACATGCTGCACGTCATCCACTACTTCGGCGGCGTCGAGAACCTCAAGGGCAAGAAGGTCGCCATGACGTGGGCCTATTCCCCGTCCTACGGCAAGCCGCTGTCTGTTCCGCAGGGCGTCATCGGCCTGTTCACCCGCTTCGGCATGGATGTCACGCTGGCCCATCCGGAGGGCTACGACGTCTTCCCCGAGGTCGAGGAGATCGCCCGTAAGAACTGCGAGAAGTACGGCTCCAAGTTCCACAAGACGAACGACATGAAGGAAGCCTTCCGGGACGCCGACATCGTCTATCCGAAGTCCTGGGCTCCGTTCCAGGCTATGGAAAGACGCTCCGAGCTCTATGTCAAGGGCGACCAGAAGGGCATCGACGAGCTGGAGAAGGAGCTGCTGGCGCAGAATGCCGAGCACAAGGACTGGACCTGCAGCGAGGAGATGATGAAGCTCACGAAGGACGGCAAGGCGCTGTATCTGCACTGCCTGCCCGCCGACATCTCCGGCCTGAGCTGCCCGGAGGGCGAGGTCGACAACTCCGTGTTTGACCGCTATCTTGTGCCGCTGTACAAGCAGGCCTCCTTCAAGCCGTATATCATCGCCGCCATGATCTTCCTGGCGCAGGTCAAGGACCCCGTCAAGGCTCTCATGGAGCTCGACGCTGCCGACAACAAGCGCAAGATGTTCTGAGCCGCACAGCAGGAGGATAATTACCATGGGAAAACGCATCGTCATCGCGCTGGGCGGCAATGCGCTGGGCAGCACGCCCTATGAGCAGCTCGCCCTCGTCACGGAAACGGCAAAGCCGATCGTGGATCTCATCGAGCAGGGCAACGAGGTCGTCATTGCACACGGCAACGGCCCGCAGGTCGGCATGATCAATCTGGGCATGGCCACGGCCGCCGAGGCCGGCGCCATCAAGTCCGATATGCCCTTCCCCGAGTGCGGCGCCATGAGCCAGGGCTACATCGGCTATCACCTGCAGAACGCCATCGGCAACGAGCTTGCCGCGCGCGGCCTGCAGAAGGACGTCGCCACCGTCGTCACGCAGGTGCTGGTGGACGAGAACGATCCCGCCTTCCGGAAGCCCACGAAGCCCGTCGGCGCGTTCTATGACAAGGCCACGGCCGAGCGCATCGCCGCCGAAAAGGGCTACACCATGGTCGAGGACGCGGGCCGCGGCTACCGCCAGGTCGTTCCCTCACCGAAGCCCGTGGACGTCATCGAAAAGAACACCGTCCGCGCCCTGATCAGCGGCGGCTGCGTTGTGATCACGGTGGGCGGCGGCGGCATCCCCGTTGTGCGCCGGGACGGCAAGCTCTACGGCACGCCCGCCGTCATCGATAAGGACTTTGCCTCTGCCAAGCTCGCAGAGCTCGTGCAGGCCGACGCCCTCGTCATCCTGACGGCGGTGGACCGCGTCTGCATCAACTGGGGCAAGCCGGACCAGAAGAGCCTTGCGGAAATGACCGTTGCGGAAGCGGAGCGCTACTGCGAGGAGGGCCATTTTGCCCCCGGCTCCATGCTGCCGAAGGTCAGGGCCGCCGTTTCGTTCGCCAAGACCGGCGGGCAGGCCATCATCGCCTCGCTCGCGCAGGCCGGAGCCGCCGTCCGCGGCGAGGCCGGTACGGTCGTCCATCTCTGATATCGTCTGTTCCCTTCCCGGGGAGCAAAGGGCCTGCTGCATGAACCCCGCAGCAGGCCCTTCTGCAATATGGGATAACACATATGCAGGGAAGCGGCACGCGGGAAATGAAACTGGAAAGTGGAAAATTTCACAAGACCGCCGGTCATGCGCTGTAGGGGCCGGGCTGTCCCCTCCCGGCGCATCGCTGCCGATCCGTACAGGGTAACACTAAAACGGTAATGGCAAATACTCCCGATTTGTCATTGCGAGGAGGCCGGAGGCCGACGTGGC
>NZ_JBBMFF010000210.1:0-33190 GCF_040096185.1 Faecousia intestinalis
CCGCATCCGTAAGGCGGCAAAGCCGCCAACGGCTGCGCAATATTTCAAGTTTTTCATACCGATGGATTGACGAAAAATATCCGGCATCCGCCGCAGCTGATCTATGCAGAGCTTCCTCTAAGTACCGCGGGTAATCATATTGTCCCACGGGGCCGGAAAAATTATACGCCCCCGTGCTCTATCCTATGCGGCACGGGGGCGTCATGTGTTTTTCAGACTGTCAAAAACCTGCCCAGCCGAAAATTACGCCGGGAAGAAAAGTGGAAAAGGAAACCGTCAGGGTCAGCTTGGCGAAAAAGTCCGAAGGGATTTTTTGACAAGCTGTTTTATTCCTGCAGCATATCGAGGAACTGCTGCTCCGTCAGAACAGGGATCCCAAGCTCGCCTGCCTTGCGCAGCTTGCTGCCCGCATTCTCGCCTGCCACGACATACGTCGTCTTCTTCGAGACGGAGCCGGAGGCCTTGCCGCCGTGCGCCTCGATCTTTTCCGTGGCCTCATCGCGCGTGAACAGCGACAGAGCGCCCGTGAGCACGAATGTCATGCCCGCAAAGCGGTCGTCCGCCGGCGCGGCCGTGCTCTCAAAATTCACGCCTGCCTCGCGCAGGCGGCGCAGCATGTGCTGCGACTGCGGGCTTGCAAACCACGACACGATGCTCTGTGCCGTGATGGCCCCGATGTCGCTGACCTGCGTGAGCGCGGCCTCGTCCGCCTGCATGAGCGCGTCCATGGAGCCAAACGTGCGCGCAAGCACCTTGGCGGCCTTTTCGCCGACCTGCCGGATGCCGAGCGCATAGATCAGGCGGCTGAGATCGGCGCTGCGGCTGGCCGCGATGGAGTCCAGCAGCTTCTGTGCGGCGCGCGTGCCGCTCTTCCAGAGGCTCTTCAGGTCATCCAGCTGCAGGTAGTAGATATCCGCCGGAGAATGGATGTGGCCGCCCGCGATGAGCTGGTCCACAATGGCCTCGCCGAGGCCCTCGATATCCATGGCGCCGCGCGAAACAAAATGCGCGATGTTGCGGCTGAGCTGGGCCGGACATTCCGCACCCGTGCAGCGCATGGCCGCACCGTCCGGGTCCCGCTCGACCGGCGCGCCGCAGACGGGGCACACGGACGGCAGACGGAACGGCACGGCGTCCTGTGGGCGCTTCTCCGGCACGACCGCAAGAATTTCCGGGATGATCTCGCCCGCCTTGCGGATGGTGACGGTGTCGCCGATGCGGATATCCTTTTCGGAAATGAAGTCCTGATTGTGGAGTGTTGCGCTTGTGACCGTTGTGCCCGCCAGCCGGACGGGGCTGACGACAGCGCGCGGCGTCAGGACGCCGGTCCGCCCGACCTGCACGACGATGTCCTCCACAAGGGTCTCACGAATTTCGGGCGGATATTTATAGGCGCAGGCCCAGCGCGGGAATTTCGCCGTGCTGCCGAGCTGCGCACGCTGCGGCAGGCTGTCGAGCTTGACCACCGCGCCGTCGATGTCAAAGGCAAAGCCGTCGCGTGTCTCGCCGATCCCGGCAATGCGCCGCAGGGCCTCATCCGCCGTGGCGCAGCGCGTGTGCGGGATAACATGGAAGCGCAGCGCCTGCAGGAATTCCAGCGTCTCGATGTGCGACGTGAACTCCCGCCCCTCGGCAAGCTGGAGGTTAAAGACGAGAATGTCCAGCCTCCGCTCCGCCGCCACGGCGGGATCGAGCTGGCGCAGGCTGCCCGCTGCGGCATTGCGTGGATTGGCAAACAGCGGCTTGCCCTCCTCCTCGCGCGCCTCGTTGAGCTGCGCGAAGACCGCGCGGGGCATGAAGACCTCGCCGCGGACGATGAGACGGTGCGGCGCGCCGTCCAGATGCATGGGAATGGAGCGGATCGTCTTGAGATTCTCCGTCACGTCCTCGCCGATGCGGCCGTCGCCGCGCGTTGCACCGCGGACGAACGCGCCGTCCACATATTCCAGCGCAACGGACAGGCCGTCGACCTTCGGCTCGACGCTGTAGACGGCGTCCGGCACGCTCTCGCGCACCCGGCCGTCAAACTCGCGGACCTCGTCCGGCGAGAACACGTCCTGCAGACTCTCGAGCGGCACGGCGTGCTCGACCTTTTCAAACTTGCTCAGCGCCTCGCCGCCGACCCGGCGCGTGGGCGAGAGCGGCGATGCCAGCTCCGGATGCGCGGCCTCCAGCTCCTCCAGCCGCCGCAGCAGCCGGTCATATTCATAATCCTCCATCTCGGGCGCATCGAGCACATAGTACTGATGGTTCGCCCGCTCCAGCACCTCGGTCAGGTGCGCGATCTCTTCGCGTGGGTTCATGTTCCTTCCTCCTCCGGGCCGCCCAGCCCGATGTAGGTGGACGGCACATTGCCGACGATGACGGTCTCCGCCGCAAGGACGGTCACATCGACGGCGAGCTCCTGCGTACCGGCCAGCGACAGGATCGTGACCGTAACGTGAATATCGATAAAAATCTGGTGCAGTGTCTGGTTGATCCCGACCGTGCTGAAGCGGTTCCGGAACGCGGCGTCCGAGGTCCGTACGGCCAGCACGCGCACGACCAGCCGCGGCCCCATGCCAGAAAACAGCTCCGGCAGCACGACGCTCCCGACCGGGATGCCAAGCTCCTCAACGGACAGGTCCGCGAGATTTTCGTCGATCCGGGCCGTCAGCGCCGTGCGGAAGCGGTTCAGCCCCGCCACGTTCGACCGCACGGCCGTGACATTGCCCTGCGTATCCTTCTCCAGCTCGACGAGCTTGTCATAGGTGATCTCCTCCGCCGTGAGCGTGTCCTGCACGGCGTCGTTGATGGCCGCCGAGGCCTGATTATCCAGCTGCAGCGCCGCCAGCTGCGCCAGCACGGGCGCATAGTGAAGCCGCGTCAGCAGCACAAGGACCGAGACCGCCGCCAGCAGCACGGCAAGCGCCGCGCGCAAGCGGTTCCGCTGCACAAATGTCATTCTGCCCACCACCCCCTGCAGCTTATGCGGGGCGCGGGCGTGGTATGTTTATAGCTTCTTCATGCGCGAGGCGGCAAAGTTTGCCATCAGGCGCTTCGTGCCGATCTGGTCAAAGGCGATTTCGAGCATTTTGTCATTGCCCGTCGGCAGGACGGACAGCACAAGGCCGCGGCCGAAGACGTCGTGCTCGACCGTGTCGCCCTTGCGGAAGTCGATCACAGGTCCGGATGCATGGTGCGAGCCGAGCGTGTCGCTGTGGGGCATGGTCGGGCGCGGGCGCGGCTTGGCCTGCTGCACGAAGCGCGGCTGCGTGTGCTGCTTGCGCTCGACAAGCTCCTCCGGGATCTCCGCAAGGAAGCGGGACGGACGGCTGACCGTTGTGCGGCCGTAGAGCATGCGCTGGTGCGCGCAGGTGATGGTCAGGCGGCGCTTGGCGCGCGTGATAGCCACATAGCACAGGCGGCGCTCCTCCTCCATCTCCTCCGGCTCGCCGATGGCGCGGGCGCTCGGGAACAGGCCGTCCTCCGCACCGACAAGATAGACCTCCGGGAATTCCAAACCCTTGGCCGAGTGCACCGTCATCATGACGACGGCGTCCGCCGTGCGGTCATACTGCTCGATGTCGGTATAGAGCGCGATCTCCTCCAGAAAGCCGCTGAGGCTCGGCGCATCCGCATTCTCCAGATACGTCAGGATGGAGGAACGCAGCTCGCGCACGTTCTCGAGACGGGTGCGGCTCTCCACATCGCCCTTCTGCTCGAGCATGGCGGCGTAGCCCGTGCGGATGAGCAGCTCGTCGTAGAATTCCGGCAGCGGCATCGTGCGGGAAAGCTCCGCGCACGACTCGATCAGCTCCGCGAACTGCTGCAGCTTGCCCTCGGCCCGCTCCAGCGCGGGATAGGAGCGGGCATTGCAAAGCACGGAATACAGCGGGCGGCCCTCCGCCGCGCTCTGGCGCTCGATGACCTCGAGCGTTTTGCCGCCGATGCCGCGCGGCGGCTGATTGATGATGCGGCGCAGGCGCAGATCGTCCGCACGGTTGTTGATGAGACAGAGATAGGCCAGCATGTCCTTGACCTCCGCGCGGTCGAAGAAGCGCGTGCCGCCGATGATGCGATACGGGATGCCGTTTCGCTTGAAGGCATATTCCAGCGCGTTCGACTGCGCGTTCATGCGGTAGAGCACGGCGAAATCGCCGTAATTCCGGCCGTGGGAATCCGTCAGGATGCGGTTTGCGACGTAGTTGGCCTCCTCCACGCCGTCAGAGGCCTCATAGATGCGCACGCGGTCCCCCTGTCCGTTCTCGGTCCAGAGCTTCTTGCCCTTGCGGCCGCGGTTGTTGGCGATGACGGCGTTGGCCGCATCCAGAATGGACTGCGTCGAGCGGTAGTTCTGCTCCAGCCGGATGAGGCGCGCGCCCTGATACTCGTTTTCAAAATTCAGGATGTTCTCGATCGTCGCGCCGCGGAAGCGATAGATGCTCTGGTCATCGTCACCGACGACGCAGATATTCTCGTGCCGGCCGGCCAGCAGCGAGGCCAGCAGATACTGCAGGTGGTTCGTATCCTGATACTCGTCGATGAGGACATAGCGGAACTTGCGCTGATAGTGGTCGCGCACGTCCTCATATTCCTGCAGCAGGCGGACCGTCAGCAGGATGATGTCATCAAAATCAACGGCGTTTGCCTCCTGCAGCCGTCTCTGGTAGGACGCGTAGAGCTGGCCGATGCACTTCAGGCGGTAATCCGAGTTGACGGAGGCCAGAAACTCCTCCGGCGTCTGCATCTGGTCCTTCAGGCGGGAGATCTGCGTGAGGACGGCGCGCGGCGGGAATGTCTTCTCGTCCAGCCCGCGCTCACGAAGGAGGTCCTTCATCACGCGCTCGGAATCCGCGGTGTCGTAGATCGTAAAGCTGCGGTCATAGCCGAGGCGCTCGATCTCGCGCCGCAGGATGCGGCAGCAGGCCGAGTGGAACGTCATGGCCCAGACGTCGTTCGCCTCCGGGCCGAGCAGGTCCGTCAGGCGTTCGCGCAGCTCATTTGCCGCCTTGTTCGTGAAGGTGATGGCCAGAATGCTCCACGGCGCTGCCGGGCGCAGGGCACAGAGGGCATCCGCCCGCTGCACGCCCTCCTCCGTTGGGTATTTTGCCTGCTCCTCCAGAAAATCGATGTCCTCCGGCACGGCATCCGGCGGAACCTCCGTGCTGTCGGAGGCGCAGCCATAACGGATCAGATTGGCGATGCGGTGGATGAGAACGGTCGTCTTGCCGCTGCCGGCGCCGGCCAGCAGCAGGAGCGGCCCCTCCGTGGTCAGAACAGCCTCGAGCTGACGCGGATTCATGCGCGAAAAGCGCGAGGCGATATAATCTCTGCGTGCGGCGCAAAAGCGCTGCTCCAGTTCCTGTGTCATAATTACTCCCTGTCGAGAAGCCCCCGCCGAATCGGCTGTAGGGCGAAATGGTTTATCCTTGTTTTTACCCTTATATTTTAGTACATCCGCGCGAAAAAAGAAAGCCCGATTTTGCTGCCCGGCCACAGCAGCACACCCGCAAAATAAAAATGCCCTGCCGAGAGGCGCACTCTGGAAGGAAGTGCGCCTCAGTTATATTCGCCTGACAGCGAGTGAAATTGTCCTTCGGACAGTGATAGGATACTTCGCATCGTGATATTGCCTGCGGCAGTTTAACGGGCGAATATAATATCACAAAAACCGAGAGGCTTTTATATCACTTTCCGAATAGGAAAATATCACTCCGGGCAAAGCCCGGAATATCACTTGCTCTTTCCGGGCGGCCTGACATTTGACGTCGATTGTACCTTTTCTTTCCGGTAATTCTCTGCTATAATGAGGAAAACCGATTTCAGGAGGCAAGCCTATGCCGATCTCTGCAGAAGCACCGTGGCTGAATTATTACGGTGCGATTCCCCGCACGCTGAATTATCCGCGCCTGACCATCTACCAGCTCGTCGCGCAGACCGCGCGGGAATGCCCGGATCTGCCCGCCTATGAGTTCATGGGCCGCAGAACGAGCTACCGCAATTTTCTGGCGCGCATCGACCGCGCCGCCCTCGCGCTCTACACCGCAGGCATCCGCGCGGGCGACCGCGTGACGATCTGCATGCCGAACACGCCGCAGGCGCTCGACTGCTTCTATGCACTCAATCGCATCGGGGCCGTGTCCAATATGATCCATCCCCTGTCCGCCGAGGAGGAGATCCGCTTCTACCTCGATATCTCGGGCAGTCAGGCCATTTTAACGCTCGATCGCTTCTACGGCAAGGTAGCCGCGGCCGCCGCACGGGCCAAGCGCAAGCCGAAGCTCTGGATCGCCCGCCTGCAGCCGGAGCTGAAGCCGCTCATGCGCCTCGGCTATGACCTGACGCAGGGCCGCAAAACACCGAAGCTCCCGCAGGAGGGCTATACGCTCTGGACGGACCTGCTGCGCAAAGCCGCAGGTACGCTTCCGCCGGACGACGGCCAGTGCGATGCCTGCGCCAGCATCCTCTATTCCGGCGGCACGACCGGCACGACGAAGGGCATCTGCCTTTCCAGCTACAATTTCAACGCTCTTGCGCTGCAGACCATCGCAGCCAGCGGCTATGAAAGCATCCGCGGCTGCACAATGCTCTCCGTCATGCCCGTGTTTCACGGCTTCGGCCTCGGCATCGGCAT
This sequence comes from Faecousia intestinalis, assembly GCF_040096185.1. NCBI lineage: Bacteria > Bacillati > Bacillota > Clostridia > Eubacteriales > Oscillospiraceae > Faecousia > Faecousia intestinalis. The sequence goes on from NZ_JBBMFF010000210.1 coordinate 6,617, forward strand.
CCACACGGCGCTCGTCGGCGGAGCCTGCTGCATCCTCGTGCCGAATTTCAACATCCGGACCTATGCCGACCTGCTGCGCAAAAAGCACCCGAACTTTATTCCCGGCGTGCCGACGCTGTTCGAGGCTCTGCTGCGCACGACCGGGTTGGAAAAGCTCGACATGTCGTTCCTCATGGGCGTATTCTCCGGCGGCGACTCGCTGTCCGTGGAGCTGAAGCACAAGGTCGACGCCTTCCTGCGCGCGCACAATGCCAAGGTGCAGATCCGCGAGGGCTACGGCACGACGGAGTGCGTCACCGCCAGCTGCCTGACGCCGGTCGACACCGCGCGCGACGGCTCCATCGGCATTCCCTTCCCCGACACCTTCTATAAGATCGTCCGCCCCGGTACAACGGAGGAGGTCGCCCCCGGCGAGGAGGGCGAGATCTGCCTGTCCGGCCCGACGGTCATGCTCGGCTATCTCGACAATCCGAAGGAGACGGCGCTCGTTCTGCAGCGGCACAACGACGGCCGCATCTGGCTGCACACCGGCGACCTCGGCTGCATGGATACAGACGGCTTCGTCTACTTCCGCCAGCGCATCAAGCGCATGATCATCACCTCGGGCTACAACGTCTATCCAAGCCAGCTGGAGAATATCATCGACGGCAACGAAAACGTTCTGCTGTCGTGCGTCATCGGCGTGAAGGATCCCTATAAAATGCAGAAGGTCAAGGCCTTCGTCGTGCTGAAGCCGGGAGTCGCCCCGACGGAAGCAGTCCGGCAGGACCTGATGGCCTACTGCCGCAAGCGCATCGCAAAATATGCCATGCCCTACGAGATCGAATTCCGGGAGGAGCTTCCCAAAACGCTTGTCGGCAAGGTCGCTTACCGCATGCTGGAGGAGGAAGCGGAAAAGGAGCAGAACGCATGACAAATGAAACCTCTCTGCCCGCAAAGCAGCGCATCTGGGAGCTGGATGCCCTGCGCGGGCTGTGCATCCTGTGCATGGTCGCCATCCACGCCTTCTGGGACCTGAGCGCCTTCGGCGGGTTTGCCTTTGACCTGCCCGGCTGGTTTCTGTTCTGCCGGCAGTACGGCCACATTCTGTTCATCCTGCTCTCCGGTCTGTGCGCTACGCTGGCCTCGCGCAGCTTTCAGCGCGGCGTGTATGTGTTCGGCGCGGCCCTTGTAATCTCGTATGTCACGTTTTTTATGGTGCAAGTCCTGAACTTTCCGGACGATATGCTCATCTGGTTCGGCATCCTGCATATGCTCGGTGTGTGCATGATGCTCTTCCCGCTGTTCAAGCGGCTGCCGGTGTGGGCGCTGGCCGTGCTGGGTGTGAGCTTCGTGGCGCTCGGCGTCTGGTTCGAGTCATTCTGTATCCCCGTGAATTTCCTGTTCCCGCTCGGTCTGCGCGCACAGGGCTTCTACTGCGGCGGCGACTATTTCCCGCTGCTGCCGGGCTTCGGCTGGTTCCTGCTCGGCGCGGTCATCGGCCGCACCGCCTACCGCAAAAAGCAGAGCCTGCTGCCGCGCGTGAACGCCGCAAATCCCGTCATCCGCTTTTTCTCGTTCTGCGGGCGGCATTCGCTGCTCATCTACATGCTGCATCAGCCCGTGCTGACCATCGGCACGATCCTGATCTTCGGCTGAACCATATTCCCGATTTGACGCGGGTCTGCTCAACGCGGAAGTGTTGACAGGCCCGCGCCGTTTTGTTATAATGTATCACAGATAGATAGTGATACTATCAGAAAGCTGGGGTGCCTTATGACCCAAAAGGAGCTGCGCGAGCAGAACCGCGCCGCCGTCATTCGGGCGGCACAGGGGCGCTTCCTCGCCCAGAGCATTGACAAGACCACCATCGCCGAGATCGCCGAGGACGCCGATCTGACACCGATGTCCGTCTACCGCTATTTCGGCAGCAAGCAGGCCATTGCCGTCGCCGTCGCCAATCATCTGCTCGACGCATATCTCGCCGAGCACAGTGCGCGCTGCGAGGCCGCCCGGAGCGGTGCGCCGGAGAACGGTTATGAGACGTTTTCCCGCGTATTGGGCGCATATATCGATACCTACGAGGCCCATCCGGAATACATCCGCTTTCTGCAGGACATGGCGTTCTACGCCCTGCGCGAGCAGCTGACGGAATCCGTGCGCTACATGTGCTTCAGCCGCCCCGTGGCGACCGGGCTGGACAAACCGGGACGCGAGGCGCTCGTGCGCGGCATGGAGGACGGCTCCGTCCGCCGCGACCTCGATCTTGAGATGGTCTACCTCAATCTCGTGAACCTGCTCACGGGCGGCGTCAATTTCCGCATTCTGATCGACGAAGCAACACAAATGAAGATCATCCGCTCGTCTGCGGAGATCCTTCTGTATTATGTAAAGAACTCCGGGAGGTAAGAACGATGGAAAAGAATTATGTTGTGATGACCGACTCCTCTGCTGACCTGAATCCGGCACTGGAGCAGGAGCTGGGCGTGGATATCATCCCGCTGAGTGTCAACTGCGGCGACCGGACCTTCCTGGACTATCCGGATGAGCGCGAGATCAAAACCAGCGAGTTTTACGGCATGCTGCGCAGCGGCGCAAACGCCAAGACCGCGGCCGCGAACGTCGAAACGTTCCTCACGGCAATGTCCCGCCATCTGGAGCAAGGCAAGGACGTGCTGTATCTCGGCTTCTCATCCGGTCTGAGCAGCACCTACAGCGCCTCCGAGATCGCCGCGCAGGAGCTGCGCGAGCGCTATCCCGAGCGGAAGGTTCTGACGGTCGACACGCTGTGCGCCTCCATGGGTCAGGGCCTGCTGGTTTGGCTGACCGTGCAGGAGCTGAAGCACGGCGCAACGCTGGAGGAGGCTGCAAAGTACGCTGAAGACAACCGCCTGCACCTGTGCCACTGGTTCACGGTCGACGATCTGTTCTTCCTGAAGCGCGGCGGCCGCGTCTCGGCGGCGACGGCCCTCGTCGGCAGCGCGCTCGGCATCAAGCCCGTGCTTCATGTGGACAACGAAGGCCACCTCATCAACGTCTCGAAGGCCCGCGGCCGCAAAAATTCCATCCTTGCACTGGTCGACCGCATGGAGAGAAGCGCCATTGAGCCGGAAAAGCAGACCGTCTTCATCAGCCACGGTGACTGCCTTGCAGACGCGGAATTCCTGGCTCAGGAGGTCCGCCGCCGTCTGCACGTCCCGCGTATCGAGATCAACTACGTCGGCCCGGTCATCGGTGCGCACTCCGGCCCCGGCACACTGGCCCTGTTCTTCCTCGGAACGGAGCGCTGAGGCCCATAAAATGATAGAAAAAACGCTGCGGTCCCCGGTTGGATCGCAGCGTTTTTTTCAGATGTCTCTTCTGCCCTCGAGCGCGCGCAGCAGCGTGACCTCGTCGGCATACTCCAGCTGGCTGCCGACGGGGATGCCATAGGCAAGGCGCGTCACGCGCACCTCCAGCGGGCGCAGCAGGCGGGAAAGGTACATGGCGGTCGCCTCACCCTCCGTGTCCGGATTCGTGGCCATGATGACCTCGCGCACGCCGCCCTTGCCGACGCGCTCAAGCAGCTCGCGGATGCGCAGATCGTCCGGGCCGACCTGATTCAGCGGGGAGATCACGCCGTGCAGCACATGGTACACGCCGTGGTATTCCCGGGCGCGCTCCATGGCGACAACATCCTTTGGCTCCGCCACGACGCAGACGAGACCGTGGTCACGCTCCTCATCCTCGCAGATGGGGCAGATGTCACGGTCCGTCAGGTTCTGGCACACGGGGCACAGGTGGACAGACTTCCGCGCCTCGAGCAGGGCGTCGGCGAATTCCTCCGCCTCCTCCTGCGGCTGGGAGAGTAAGTAGAACGCCAGCCGCTGCGCCGTCTTGCCGCCGATGCCCGGCAGCTTGGCAAACTGTTCTGTCAGCCGCTCCAATGCGGCGGGAAAAACGCGCATCAGAACAGGCCGCCGAGATTCAGGCCGCCGGTCAGGCGGGACATATTCTGTGACGCCTCAGCCTCGGCCTTGCGCATGGCCTCGTTCACCGCGGCGACGACCATATCCTGCAGCATTTCGACGTCCTCGGGGTCCACGGCCTCCGGGTCGATCGTCAGGGAGACGACCTCGTGCTTGCCGTTCACGACGGCCTTGACCACGCCGCCGCCCGCAGCAGCCTCATACTGCTTGACCTCCAGCTCCTCCTGCATTTTCAGCATGTCCTGCTGCATTTTCTGGGCCTGCTTGATCATGTTCATGTTCATGCCGCCGCCCATCGGGCCGCGGAAACCGCCTTTTGCCATAGTGACATTCTCCTTTTTCAAGTTGGAATTTATTCTTACTTCAGTTCGACCAGTTCCGGGTGCTCCTCCCCGAAGCTCACGAGCCGCGCGAAGCCCTCGTTCGGCTTCTCTGCCTTACCGGAGGCGATGCGCACCCGCACGGACCTGCCCAGCAGGGCCGTGGCGGCATCCGCCACCGGCCGGAGGACCTCCGGCTTGTTGATGAGGTTCCGCACGAATTCCGTCTCCGTCTGCAGCTCCAGAACGTCCCCGTGCAGCGTACCGCGCACCGGCGCATTGTCCTGCATGGAGAACATGGCCTGCTCCGGCAGCGGGAGCGTCGTTTTCAGCCGCTTGACAAGCTCCGGCCAGAAGCCCGGCGGGGCCTCGGACGGTGCAGGCTGCTGCGGCTCCGGGGCCGTCTCCGGCTCCTCCGGCGCTGCGGTTTCCTGCTGCGCCTGCTCCTCCTGCTGCGGTGCAGCAGCGACGGGCACGACACCGCGCGCCAGACGCTCCTCCACGCGGCACAGGCGGGCATTGAGCGACTCGGCATCCAGACTGGCCTCCGGCTCGCACAGGCGCACAAGGCAGAGCTCGGCGTCGATGCGGCGGTTCGCGCTGGCGTTGAAGCCCGCTGCCGTGTCGCGCAGGACGGCCGTGATGCGCAGCAGCTCCCCCGGGCTGAGCAGCGGCTGCAGCGTGCGCAGCTCCTGCGGCGTGCAGATGCCGGAGATCATCTGGATCCCGGCCTGCGGGGCCGTGCGCAGGATGAGCAGATCGCGCGCCACGGCGCACAGCTCGTCCAGCATGGCGCCGAGGTCCTTGCCCTCGGCATACTGCGTGTTGAAAATAGAAAGCGCCGCAGCCGCATCATGCTTCCCGACGGCCTCCATGAGCGCCGCCGTCTGCCGCGCGCCCGCAAGGCCGAGGACCTTGCAGGCCTCGTCGACCGTCACCGCGCCCTGCGCAGCGGAGGCGCACTGGTCGAGCAGGCTCACCGCATCGCGCAGACCGCCGTCTGCCAGCCGCGCCAGAAACGCAGCCGCATCCGGCTCGAGCTCGATGCTCTCCTGATAGGCGATATAATTCAGACGGCCCACGATATCCTCCGGCACGATGCGCCGGAAGGCGAAGCGCTGGCAGCGCGACAGGATCGTGGCCGGCACCTTATGCAGCTCCGTCGTCGCCAGAATGAACAGCAGGTGCTCCGGCGGCTCCTCGATGATCTTGAGCAGGGCGTTGAACGCGCTCAGCGAGAGCATATGCACCTCGTCGATGATATACACACGCTTTTTGACCTCCGCCGGGGTATAGACGGCGTCGTCGCGCAGGGCACGGACGCTGTCCACGCCGTTATTCGAGGCGGCATCGATCTCCAGCACATCCATGCACGCGCCCGCATCGATGCTCCGGCAGGCGGCGCAGCGGTTGCAGGGGTTGCCGTCCTGCGGATTTTCGCAGTTCACAGCCTTGGCCAGAATTTTGGCGCAGGTCGTCTTGCCGGTGCCGCGCGTGCCCGTGAACAGATAGGCATGGCTCAGGCGGCCGGTCTGGAGCTGATTCTTCAGAGTCTGGGTCACGCCCTGCTGACCGACGACGTCGTCAAAGGTCTGCGGGCGGTATTTGCGGTAAAGTGCCTGATACATGTCATCATCTCCCAGTGCATAGTATACGCGAAAACGGCGCAAATTGCAATCGCGCCGGTGCAAAAAAACGCGCGGGAGGGGCGTCCCTTCCGCGCGTTTTATTGTCCATTCCGATCCATGACAAGATCGCACACCCATATTTGAATCCGGAACCATTTCCGTTTCCCGAACAGCCAGCTCAGCAGCGGCGTCCTTGCGGCACACGGACAGATCCGCTTAATGCTGCTCGGTTCCCCGCCTGACATGGTTCACGGGAGCCCGTTGCGCAAGACCGATGCCTCAACACCGCTTATTCGGACAGCAAAACAGCACGAACCCGGGTATGGGAGTTCATCCCTGCTATAGCGGATTGCAGGTCACAGGGCACCGCTATCTCCCCGACTAGTGCGACCTTGTCACAGACCGGAATGGCCTGATTCAGCCCTCGTTCAGCTTCTTTTCAATGTAATCGGCAAGCTCACCAATGGTGGTCAGCTCTGCCATATCGTTCTGGTCAAAATCCACGCCGAGCTCTTCTTCCATGTCCATCATCATTTCGACCATGTCCATCGAGTCAAGCTGCAGGCTCTTAAACGTCGTATCCCAGTGCAGCGAATCCTTCGGGAAATCGAACTGCTCTGCCAGATATGTCGTGATCCGTTCAAACATCGTTCTTCGCTCCTGTCTTTGACGCGCTGCAAAGTCGCGCCTCTCTCCTCTCTATATCATACGGATTTTTTCCGTAAAGTCAAGAGAAATTTTTTCAGGGGCGTTCCAGCTGTCATCCTAAAAAGTCTTTCAGCACTTTAGAACGCGACGGATGGCGCAGCTTACGCAGAGCCTTCGCCTCGATCTGGCGGATGCGCTCGCGTGTGACGTTAAATTCTTCCCCGACTTCCTCCAGCGTATGCATGCGGCCGTCCGTCAGGCCGTAGCGCAGGCGCAGCACGCGCTCCTCCCGCGGCGTGAGCGTCTTCAGCACGCCCGCCAGCTGCTCGCGCAGCATGGCATAGGACGCGGCGTCCGCGGGCTCCTCGGCCTCGTCGTCCTGAATGAAGTCGCCGAGGTGGCTGTCATCCTCCTCGCCGACCGGCGTCTCGAGTGAGATGGGCTCCTGTCCGATGCGCATGACCTCCTCGACCTTCTCCAGCGGGAGATGCAGCTTGTGCGCGATCTCCTCGGGCGACGGCTCGTGGCCCAGCTCCTGCAGCAGCTCATGGTTGGCGCGGGAGACGCGGTTGATGGTCTCGACCATGTGTACCGGAATGCGGATCGTGCGGGCGTGGTCGGCAATGGCGCGGGAAATGGCCTGTCGGATCCACCAGGTCGCATAGGTGGAGAATTTATAGCCCTTCGTGTAGTCGAACTTGCCGACGGCCTTGATGAGGCCGAGATTGCCCTCCTGGATGAGATCGAGGAACGGCAGGCCGCGGCCGACATAACGCTTTGCGATGGAAACGACGAGACGAAGGTTGGCCTCTGTCATTTTTTTCTGGGCCTCTTCATCGCCCTCGGCCATGCGCACGGCGAGCTTGTGCTCCTCCTCCAGCGTGAGCAGGGGGATCTTGCCGATCTCCTTGAGGTACATGCGCACCGGGTCGTTCAGGCTCATATTTTCGGAGAGATCCTCCGTGTCGATGATCTTCTCCTCCTCGATCAGCTCGAGGTCCTCCTCGCTCGGGAGCATCTCCTCCGGCTTGGACAGCAGCTCCACGACGTCGGAGACGTCGATCTCCACTCCGGCCTCGTCCAGCGCCTCGTAGATCAGCTCCGTCTGCTTTTCATCCGCATCGATCGCCTCGAGCGTATCGATGAGGTCCTTGGAGGCGATCTTTTTCTCCCGCTTCGCCTTTTCCAAAAGCGCGCGGAGCTTCTCGTTCATCTGCACCTGTTCTTCCATCGCTTACGAACCTCCATATCCTTTTTTCTTCTTCAGATCCCGCTGCATGGCAAGCAGGTCGCTGGCGTCGCTCACGCGCGCCTTGGCCCGCTCCTCACGCAGGATGCGCAGGTAATCCGCCAGCGCCGTTTCGGACAGCGGCGGCTCCTGCTTCTGCAGCACGGCCGTCAGATGCGCCATTTCCGCCGGGCTCAGGCTGTCCGCCAGCGCCGCAGGCGTGATGGCAAGATCGTTCTGCCACCGCTCGCGCAGAGCGGCATAGACCCGGCCGAACAGCGGCACGGAGAAATCCTCCGCCGTCAGGCCCTCCGTCTGCGCCAGCAGAGCAGGCTCGCGGAACAGCATGCGCAGCAGGCCCTCCTCCGCCACGGCGGAGCGGACGTTGTCGTAGCGCAGCTCGCGCTGGAACGGCTGAACGGCCGCGGCCGGGTCCATCTCCCGGCGCGTCTCCTCGCGCTTCTCCTGCCGCAGCAGGCGCTTGCGGGCGCGGTCGATCTCCATGCGCAGCACGTCCGGCGAAAGCCCTGCCGCCTCGGCGGCACGCGTGCCGTAGACCTCGCGCTCCACCGCCGTGCCGAAGCCCGCGATAAGGGCGGCGGCCTGCTTGGCAAACTCCACCTTCTGCTCATCCTGCGAGAGGTCAAAGCGCATCTGCAGCGAGCGCAGGCGGTACTCTGCCTGATTTTCGCAGCCCTCCAGCAGCAGGCGGAAGCGGTCCGCGCCGTATTTCTTCAGGAATTCATCCGGGTCCTTTGCGCCGCGCATCCGCAGGATGCGCACCCGCAGACCCGTCCGCTCCAGCATGGGGATGGCGCGCTGGGTGGCGTTCTGCCCGGCCTCGTCGCCGTCGTAGGTCAGCACAAGCTCATCGGTATATTTGGACAGCATGTCCGCGTGCTCCTGCGTCAGCGAGGTGCCGAGCGAGGCCACCGCACAGTCGAAGCCATATTGATGCAGCGCGATGGCATCCATATAGCCCTCCGTGAGGATGATGAATTCCCGCTTGCTTTTCTTGACGACATTCATGGCGAAAAGGTTCCGCCGCTTGTTAAAAATAATCGTTTCCGGCGAGTTCAGGTACTTCGGCGTCGAATCGTCCATGACGCGGCCGCCGAAACCGATGACATTGCCGCGCACGTCGATGATGGGGAACATCAGTCGGTTGCGGAAGCGGTCATAGAGCGTCCCCTTGTCGCGGTTCTGGCTGAGGAGGCCCGCCTCGAGCAGTTCCTCCTTCGTGTAGCCCTTTGCCGTCATAACGTCAAGCAGAGCCGTCCAGCGATTCGGCGAATAGCCGAGGCCGAAGCGTGTGACCGTCTGGCCGGAGACACCGCGCTTCTGCAGATAGGCCCGCGCCTCCTCTCCCGCCGGGGTCTTGAGCTGGGCGTGATAGAACTGTGCCGCCGCGCGGCACAGTGCCCAGAGCCGTTCTTTTTTCTTATACTGCGACTGATAAGCGCCATCGTCCGGGACCTCGAGGCCCGCGCGCTTTGCCAGGAAGCGCACGGCGTCGCCGTAGGTGAGGTTCTCGATCTCCATGATGAAATTCACCACGCCGCCGCCCTTGTGGCAGCCGAAGCAGTAGAAAATGCCCTTCTCCGGCGCGACGGAGAACGACGGCGTCTTTTCGCCATGGAAGGGGCAGAGGCCAAACAGGTTGCTGCCCCGGCGCGTCAGCGCGACATATTGCCCGACGACGTCCTCAATGGGATTCCGGGCGTTGAGTTCATCCAGAAATGCCGGGGGAAAAGCCACGGCTCTGCCTCCTTTCAGCCACGCACCTGCCAGCCGGTCGGAATGAACAGCTCGTCATACTTGTACATGGCATATTTGTCCGTCATGCCCGCGATATAATCGCACACGACGCGTGGAAGCCCCTCGAACGTGAGCTGCGGCTGGAAATCCTGCGGCAGCGCCTCGGGATGGGCGATGTAATAGGTATAAAGCTCCTGCAGGATGCGGCGGGCCTTGGATTCCTCGCCTTTGGCGACCGGATTCTTGTAGACGTGCTCAAACATAAACTGGCGCAGGGCCTGCATGGTCTGCTCGATCTCGGGCGTCATGCCCAGCTCTCCCGTGCCGCGTGAGTGGAAGATCATATCCGTCACGAGCGTATTGATGCGCTCGCGGTGGGTCTCGCCGAGCACATCGGAGATCTCGCGCGGAATGTCGTCATTCGTCAGGATCCCGGCGCGCATGGCGTCGTCGATGTCGTGGTTGATATAGGCGATCTGGTCGGATTTGCGTACGATCTGGCCCTCGAGCGTCTCCGGCATGCGGCTGTGGCTCGAATGGCCGAGGATGCCCATGCGGACCTCATAGGTCAGGTTCAGGCCCTGCCCGTCCTTCTCCAGTACGTCTACAACGCGCAGAGACTGCTCGTTATGGCGGAACGGCTCGCCCATGACCTCCGTCAGCGCAACCTCGCCCGCGTGGCCGAACGGCGTATGGCCGAGATCGTGGCCGAAGGCAATGGCTTCGGCCAGGTCCTCGTTCAGACGCAGGGCGCGCGTAATGGTGCGCGCGATGCGCGCGACCTCCAGCGTGTGCGTCATACGCGTGCGGTAGTGATCGCCCTCCGGCTGCAGGAAGACCTGCGTCTTGTGCATGAGGCGGCGGAAGGACTTGCTGTGCAGGATGCGGTCGGAGTCCCGCTGATAGCAGGTCCGCACGTCGTTTTCCTGCGCCTCCTCCGGCCGCGGGCGGCCGCGCGTGGCATCGGAAAACTGCGCACGCTCACTGAGGCAAAGGTGCTCGGTCCATTCCAGTTCTTCCCGGATCGTCATCGGCATTTCCTCCCGTCTGTCGCTCGGCGCGTCCGCTCAGGAAAGCGGGAACGCGCGGTATTCCTGTTTTCCGATCAGCCCCTCGATCGTCCCGGCCGAAAGGTCGGTCACCCGCTCGAGGAAGCCCTGTGTCTGCTCCTCCGGCAGCAGCAGGTCCAGCTCGACATCCGCGCCGAACTGCGTCTCGCGGATCATGCCGCCGAATGCGGCGACCTCGAGGCGGATGCGCTCATACCAGCTGTAGGGGCACGGCAGATAGACATTCGTCCAGATGCGCTTGATGGAGCGCCCTGCGGCGTCCACGGCGATCTTGGCTCCGTGAGCATAGGCGCGCACAAGGCCGCCCGCGCCGAGCAGGATGCCGCCGAAATAGCGCGTCACGACGCACGTTACATTGTACAGCTCCTCCCGCTGCAGCACCTGCAGCACCGGCATACCCGCCGTGCCGCCCGGCTCGCCGTCATCGGAAAAGCGCGTTGCGCCATCGCGGATGATGTAGGCATAGACATTGTGGGTCGCATCCCAGTACTGCTCGCGCATCTGCTTCAGCCGCGCGAGCGCCTCCTCCTCCGTCTCCGTCAGGAAGATGTGTCCGATGAAGCGGGAGCGGCGCTCGATGAACTGTGCCTCGCCGTCGCCGGTGGGGACGAGATATTCCTTCATGCCTCCGGCTCCTTTACAAAGCGCTTCAGGCGGCCGAACAGCTCCTCGCGGCAGACGGCCTCGACCTCAACGCCCTCCGGCAGGTAATCCACGCGGAGCACCTGCGCCTGCTCGTGCAGCTGGGCCAGCGCCCCCGCGTCGGAATACGGCAGCAGGAACACGGCCCGATGGAGCCGGCCCGTCAGCGTCTCCTCGATGCGTGTGAGCAGCTCGTCCATGCCGATGCCGCTGCGCGCACACATGGGGATGTTCTTCTCGCCGATGGGGAGATTCGAGACGTCGCCGACGAGGTCGGCCTTGTTATAGCAGCGCAGCACGGGCACGCCGGGCTTGGCCAGCTTGTCGATCAGCCGGTCGACAACCTCGATGTGCGCCTCACGGTGCGGGTCGGACGCATCGATGACATGCAGCAGCAGGTCCGCATACTGCAGCTCCTCCAGCGTAGCCTGAAAGGCCTCGATGAGATGATGCGGCAGCTTGGCGATGAAGCCGACGGTATCGGACAGCAGGATCTCCAGATGATCCGACACCTTCAGGCGGCGGGTCGTCGTGTCCAGCGTGTCAAACAGCCGGTCGTTGGCCGGGATGCCCGCGCCCGTAAGAGCGTTGAGCAGGGTGGACTTGCCTGCATTCGTGTAGCCGACCAGCGCCACGACGGGCATGGAGTTCTTCACGCGGCGCTCACGCTGCGTGGCGCGCACGCGACGCACCTCGTCCAGCTCCGCCTGCAGGCGGGTGATGCGCTCGCGGATGTGGCGGCGGTCCGTTTCGAGCTTCGTCTCACCGGGGCCGCGCGTGCCGATGCCGCCGCCCAGGCGGGACATCGACGTGCCCATGCCGGAGAGCTTCGGCAGCAGGTACTGATACTGCGCCAGCTCGACCTGCAGGCGGCCCTCGGCCGTTTTGGCGCGCTGGGCAAAGATATCCAGGATCAGGGCGATGCGGTCCAGAACGGTCGCATCCGTCAGCTCCTCCAGCGCACGGATCTGGGACGGCGAGAGGTCGTTGTCAAACACAACGAGCGTCGCGCCCGTGCTCTCGAGCAGCGTGCGCACCTCCTGTGCCTTTCCCTCGCCGATGAAGCTGTGTGGGTCCGGCGTGTGGCGGTTCTGCAGCACTTTTGCCTCACAGATGCCGCCCGCCGTCTCGAGGAGAGCCTCCAGCTCGTCCAGCGACTCGTCCGTGGCGTTCTCCTCCGGCCGGAAGCAGTCCGCGCTCAGGCCGACCAGGATGGCCTTTTCTGCTTTAACTCGATCATTCTGCTGCATGACTACCTCCAAAATTCTGACTGTGCTCCCCAGAGCCGCTGACCGGTGCGGCCGACGGCAGGAGCTGCGTTTTTTCCCGAAAAAAGTATGAAAAAAGTCCGCACCGATACGATGCAGACTTTTCGTTCATTCTTTACTTCAGGCCAAACTTCTTGTTAAAGCGGTCAACGCGTCCGCCGGTATCAACCAGCTTCTGCTTGCCGGTATAGAAAGGGTGGCACTTGGAGCAAATTTCGACCTTGATGTCCTTCTTCGTGGAACCGGTCTCAATGATCTCACCGCACGCGCATCGAATCGTCGTCTGTTCGTACTTCGGATGGATTCCTTCCTTCATTGCTTTCACCTCTTTCTCGTTTCGTAAAAGGGCATGATGCCCCTCTTATTTTCAATGCCCGACTATCTTACCACAGTTTTCGCAGAATTGCAAGCATTATTTTTGCTTTTTTTCTTGGAAAAACCGGTTTACGCCTGCGGCATTTCGGACGGATCGGCCGGAGTCAGGTGGATCGTGTTCGACCAGAAGCCCATGCGGATGGACGCCTTGACATAGGCGGCAGGGGCCTCCGGCGTCAGTGTGAACGTCAGGTCCTCGCAGCGGCGCGTCATGCCGCAGGTCATGTGCAGCGTGTGCGTCCCCATCGGGAGCGGAATGCGGATGCTCTCCTTGTTGGCCAGATGGCCGTAGGGCTGGCCGTCCAGATAAATGCCGTAGCCTGCCGCGATGCCGACCGGGGAGCCCATGCGGTAGATCTGCAGCATTCCCCAGCCGTTGTAGCGGATCGGTGTGCCGCATTTGGTGCAATTGCAGAAGCCTGCCGCGTTCATGACTTCGCCGCAGGACGGGCATTTGAGCCGAAGCATAATTGCCATTTTTCTCTCTCCTTTTCCGTGCGCCGTGCGCATCTGGAAATGATTGTATGGGAAATGCTGCCCGATGTCAATCCCTTTGCACATAGACGCGCGATTTCGGTACAGGCTCCGCGGGCCCGTTCTCCCGGAACAGGCCGTAAAGTGCGCGGCAGCGCCGCTCCGTTTCCGCAAACGCGCAGTCCTGTGCGCGCTCTCCCGCATGCAGGAGCGAGAGCCCGCCCTGCGCCGCCCGCAGGATGGCCCGGCCGTCCGTATCGAGCGCCAGCACGCGCACATAGGGCGCAGGCTCGGCCAGCTGCTGCTCCGTCAGGCCCAGAAAGCCGCACAGGAGCATCCGCATCAGCCGGGTGCGCGGATAGCGCTTCGATTTTGCGGCCGCGAGGATGCCCTCCAGCGACGCCTCCGTGCGGCAGGCATGCATCACCTTCTGCCACAGGCCCTCGGAGCCGAACGGCAGCGCGGCGAACTCGTCCTCCCCCATGGCCCGCAGGCGCGCAAGCATGGCCCGTTCCCCCGCCGCCAGCCTATATCGCGGTGCAGCGGCCTGCACGGCCCGCGCAGCCTCCGGCATATAGCCCGCCCAGTCCGCCTGCCCGCGCAGAAAGCTGGCCGAAGGCGCATCCGCAGCGCTCCCACCGTGATAATCCCCCGCGCGGTGCAGCACGAGCGGCCGCATGGCAGACCCGCGCCGCAGCAGAGCCTTGCAGTATTCCACCGCAAGAATGGAATTGGGCCGCTCCAGCAGCGCCGCACCGGGCGCGCCAAGCCGTTCCAGCGCCCGCTGCCGCGCCGCCGGGAACGAGGCGCCGCCCGCAAGCTCCTGCTTCAGCAGCGGCACAAGCTCCGGAGACAGCAGCGTCTGCGCCGTAGCCAGCAGGGCCTCCGCATCGCCGCTCTCGCTGCCGAAGCACAGCGCCTCCGCGCAGCCGAGGCGGTCGAGCAGCTCCACGCCGCCGTCCGCAAAGCCCTCTGCCGAGCGGAGCGCATAGCTCGGCGGCAGCTCGAGCACCAGCGCCGCCCCGCAGCGAACGGCAGCCTCGGCCCGTGCCGCAGCCGGGATGACAGCGGGCTCGCCCCGCTGGACATAGTCCCCGCTCATCACGCACACCGGCGCATAGCCCGCCTCCCGCAGCACGGCGAGCTGATGGGCATGGCCGTTGTGGAAGGGGTTGTATTCGCAGATGATTCCGGCGATCCTCACAAAAAATTCCTCATTTCCCAAAAAAGCACTTGTATCATGCGCCAATTTATTATAGAATAAAGTCGTATGTGTTAATACTATCACGAAATTGAAGAAAAGAAAACAATGTTTTTACAGGAGTTGACACAACCATGAAAATTCTCGTGATCAATGCAGGCAGCTCTTCGCTGAAGTACCAGCTGATGGACCCGACCTCCGGTGAGGTCTTCGCCAAGGGCCTGTGCGAGCGCATCTACATCGATGGCAAGCTGACACACAAGGTCCCCGCCACCGGTCTGAAGGTCGAGCGCGACATCCCCATGCCCACGCATTCCGAAGCCATTGAGGCCGTCCTGTCCATCCTTGTCGATCCGGAGTACGGCGTTCTGAAGTCCACGGACGAGATCGATGCCATCGGCCATCGCGTGCTGCACGGCGGCGACAAGTTCGTTGAATCCTGCATCATCGACGAAGCCTGCAAGCAGGCCATCCGCGACTGCATCCCCCTCGGCCCGCTCCACAACCCTGCCAACCTCATGGGCATCGAGGCCTGCGAGAAGGTCATGCCGGGCAAGCCCCAGGTCGCCGTGTTCGACACTGCGTTCCATATGACCATGCCCCCGAAGGCCTATCGCTACGCCATCCCCACGAAGTATTATGAGGAAGATCATCTCCGCCGCTACGGCTTCCACGGCACGTCCCACCGCTATGTCTCCAAGCGCGCCATCGAGCTGATGGGCAAGCCCGCAAGCGAGCTGAAGATCGTCGTCTGCCACCTCGGCAACGGCTCCTCCCTCTCCGCCGTTGCGGACGGCAAGTGCCAGGATACATCCATGGGCCTGTCCCCGCTGGCCGGCGTTCCCATGGCCACCCGCGCAGGCGATATCGACACCTGCGTCGCGCAGTTCATCATGAACAAGTACAACATGACGGCCGACGAGTGCCTGACGATGCTGAACAAGAAGTCCGGCGTGCTGGCTCTGTCGAACGGCGTGTCCTCCGACTTCCGTGATCTCGAGGCCGGCGCCAACAAGGGCGACGAGGCCTGCCAGCTCGCGCTGGACAAGTTCTGCTACGAGGTCCGCAAGTATATCGGTGCCTATGCTGCCGCGCTCGGCGGTCTGGACTGCCTGGTCTTCACGGCCGGTGTCGGCGAGAACGGCTGCACGAACCGCGCCGCCATCTGCGAGGGTCTGGAATTCCTCGGCGTCAAGCTCGACCCGGAGCGCAACAAGGTGCGCGGCGAGGAAGCCCTCATCTCTGCGGACGATTCCCGCGTGAAGGTCTGGGTCATCCCCACGAATGAAGAGCTCATGATCGCGCAGGACACTGCAGCGCTCTGCGGCAAGTAAGAAAAAATTTCTGCCCCGGCCAAACGCCGGGGCAGTTTTCGACAATTGGAAAGGAGAACGGATATGACGGTAACGGAACGCCTTCTGCACTATGTTTCCTTCGACACGCAGTCGGATGAGAGCTCGGAGACCTGCCCCTCGACCGCGAAGCAGAAGCTGCTCGGCGAAGCGCTCGTGGAGGAGATGCGCGCGCTCGGTATTGCGGACGCCCGCATCGACGCGGACGGCTATGTCTACGGCTCCGTGCCCGGAACGCCCGGTGCGCCCGCCATCGGCCTCATTGCCCATATGGACACCTCGCCGGACTGCTCCGGCAAGGGCATCAAGCCGCGCATCGTGGAATACACCGGCGGCGATATCGCCCTGAACGACACGACGCTGCTCAGCCCCGCGGATTTCCCGATCCTGAACCGCAGCGTCGGCAAGCACCTGATCGTCACGGACGGCACGACGCTGCTCGGCGCGGACGACAAGGCGGGCATCGCGGAAATTCTGACCGCCGTGGAGGAGCTGCTGGCCGAGGGCGGCGCGCACGCGTCCCTGCGCATCGGCTTCACGCCGGATGAGGAGATCGGCCGCGGCGCGGACCGCTTCGATCTGGCGCATTTCGGCGCGGACTACGCCTACACCGTCGACGGCGGCACGCTCGGTGAGCTGGAATATGAGAATTTCAACGCCGCCTCCGCCGTTGTGACCGTCCACGGGCGCAACGTTCACCCCGGCTCGGCCAAGCGCTGCATGATCAACGCGCAGCTCATCGCCATGGAGTTCCACGGCATGCTGCCGGTGCACGACCGCCCGGAGGCCACGGAGGGCTACGAGGGCTTCAGCCACCTGTGCGCCATGCAGGGCGAGGTGGAGCTGGCGACGCTCGAATACATCATCCGCGACCACGACCGCGCGTCGTTCGAGGCGCGCAAGGCGCTGTTCGAGTCGGCGGCGGCCTTCCTGAACGCGAAATACGGCGCGGGGACGGTCGAGGTCGCCCTGCGCGACAGCTACTACAACATGCGCGAGAAGATCGAGCCGCATATGGCCATCGTCGAAGCCGCGCAGCAGGCCATGCGCGATGCGGGCGTCACGCCGCGCGTCGTGCCCATCCGCGGCGGCACGGACGGCGCGCGCCTGTCCTACGAGGGGCTCCCCTGCCCGAACCTGTTCACGGGCGGCGAGAATTACCACGGCAGGTTCGAGTACGTCCCGGTCGAGGACATGGAGGCCGCCGTGCGGACGCTCAAGTGCATCCTGCGCAACGCAGCAAAATGATCCACAAGCGGGGCCGCTCCGGCGGCCCTGTTTTTTTCCTTGCAAAAAATCCCGGTCTGTGGCATAATGGGCAGGAAAGGAAGGTGCAGCCCGTGACATCGCTGACCAAACGCGCGATCCGCGCTTCGTTCCTGAAGCTGCTCAACGAGCGTCCGCTCAACAAGATCACAGTCAAGGACATCGTGGAGGACTGCGGCATCAACCGCAATTCGTTTTACTATCACTACCCGGACATCCCCGCGCTGGCGGAGGAGATCGTGCGGGACGAGGCTGCACGCATCGTGCAGGAGTACCCGACGGTCGACTCACTGGAGCAGTGTCTGGAGATCGCCGTGGAGTTCGCCCTGCAGAACCGAACGGCCGTGCTGCATCTTTACAATTCCGCCAGCCACGAGGCCTATGAGCACAGCCTGATGGACATCTGCCACAGCGTGGTGGGCAACTATTTTGACACGGCGTTTGCCGGGAAGGCTCTGCCGGAGGCGGACCGGGAGGTGCTGGTGCGGTTTTACCAGTGCGAGTGCTATGGGCAGATCGTGCTATGGATGAGCCAGGGCATGCAGGCGGACATCGTGGAGCAGTTCCGGCTGCTGTGCCACCTGCGGCAGGGCATGATGGAGGAAATGGTAGCTCGGTGTTGCGAGAAAAGTTAAAATTATTTGGGGACCACCGGCGAAGCCGGTGGTCCCCATTTTTGCAAATATTCGCCCCATAGAAAATGCCGCCGCCCGGGAGGGCGGCGGCATTGCGTTTATTTTGCGAGCTTGTCCGTGATGGACAGGAACAGGGAGAACAGCTTGGCTGCCTCCGCGCGGGTGGCGTTGCCCTGCGGACGGAACGTGCCGTCCTCGTAGCCGTTCAGGATGCCCGCGATGCGCATGAGCTCGACGAACTCACGGGCATACTCGGAAATCTTGTCGGCGTCCGGGAAGGACCCGGCCGCGTTCTCGGACTTCGGCAGCTCGATGCCCTGCTTCAGCGCATAGCGGCCGAAGATCGTGGCCATCTGCTCGCGGGTGATCGGGGCCTCAGGGTCGAACTCCGTGGCGGAGACGCCCTCGACGATGCCCTTGTCCTTGGCCCACGCGATGTAGGCCTCGGCCCAGTGGCCCTCGCTGTCCTTAAACGGATGCTTGCCCTCGTAGGTCTTGAGCGTTTCGGCGTCCGCGAGGGAGCAGGCCAGCAGCTTGACGAACTGGGCACGGGTGAGCTTGCCCTCCGGCTCGTAGGTCGTGGCGGTCATGCCGTTGACGACGCCGCGGTAGACGAGGTCGTAGACGTAGTCGTGATACCACGCGTCCTCGGCGACGTCCGTGAACTGCGGGACGTCGATGCCGCGCATCAGCGCCATCGCATAGCGGATAGCCTCCGGGGTGGTCTCGACGCTGACGTCGTTGGTCGTCGTGCCCGCTCCGGTAACCTTCAGCTTGGTCAGAGCGAGGATGCCACCGGAGACATTTTGAATAACGAGCTTTCCTTCCGCAAGGCTGACCTTGTAATACATATCAACCGTGGAGTTCATTGTCTTCTCTTCCGTGTTGATCTTGTACGTCACCGCATCGCCGGTCAGGCTGCGCATGCCGACCTGAACAGAAGCATAAGAACCCGTGAGCTGCATTACAACAGCCTCGCCCTGCTTGAGATAAATCTCATTCTTCGGGCCAATGTTGACAAGGTCTTTATCAACTGTAACCTCCGTGCCGCCCGTCGACTCATTGTAATTCTTCTTAATGAGCACCGCGCCGCTGATTCTAGCTGCATCCTCCTTATCGAAGACTGCATCAATCACGTCGTTGCCAACCTTGTACCAGTTGTCAGCAAGTGCAGGAACGTCCGCCTTTGCAAGAACCATATTGCGGATCTCGGCAGTCTGCATGTTGGCTTCGCCGTCCCGAGCATATGCTTTCTCATAGCGTTCGCCCTGCGTGCCAGTCACACGGAAGCCATCGATTGCCAGTTCCTGGCCCTTAACGAAACGGACAACAACCGTATAGTCATTGAGAGCCATGTCATTGACCGTCCAGCACGGTGTGTTGTAGCCATAACCCGTGTCCTTTGCAACAAATAGGTTGTTCACATCGACAAAGCTCATGCGCTTTAGGTGATCCGTCGTCGCCTCGCTGCCCTCATAGACCTGAACAAGCATGTAGGAGTGATTCGTCACATCCTCTGCATTAACACTCGTATTCTTCGTGCGGAGATACAGCTCCAGGCCCGTTCCATTGAACTTGAAGGTCGCATCGCTGCCGACTGTCGTTGTTCTTGCCACCGTTCCCTCGCTGTTCGCGCTGTTTTCACGGTAGGCAGGATCAAAACCGTAGCTGTTGGTCGCTTGGCCATAGGGTTCCTTTGCTTGCCGAGCGCCATGCGCGGTACCTTCACTGACCCAGTTTGCGGAATACGAAGCAAAGCCTTCCTCATAATAGACCGTCGATGCGGGGATGAAACCGACAGTAAGTATCGCTTCCTCCTTGCCCGTATAGCTGATTGCAATGCTTGCCGTCGCGAGGCTCTTCAGGACCTCGGTCGGCGTGTAGGTAAATGTTTTTGTAGTCTCATCGTATGTAACATTACCATCCGTGACCGTACTGATACGAACCTTGCTCAGATTCGTATCATTCACTAAATCAGTCAATTCAAATTGGACCGGCAGGCCAAAATCAACCACATAGTATTTTTCCAGGTTGTTTGCAGAAATCTTATAATGAAGCGTCAGCGTCTTGCCGTCCTCAGAAATTTCGGCACTGACATACTTATAAAGGCCACTCCGATACTGAGCTGCAACGCCCGGAACAGTTGCAACATTCTTGTTGAACGTCTGGTTAACACCGGAGCTATTCGTAACGTAGGCATCATCCTCAAGTGTAATCTTGCCTGGCGTAACAGTACCGCTATTCTTCAGGGAGTTGAGGTACGTCGGAGGTTCCTGTCCCTGCGTATAAGACATAACGATCTGAGAGGAGATGATTTCCTTGCTGTAGGTATCATCATAGTACACAACATTAAGGTTGCTTTCCTTCTCAGCAGCTTCCAGATAGATCAGGACAAGCTTTGCAGTATTCTTAGCGCTCCATGTTTCCTTGCTGTTCTTTCCGTTGACCATCGGCGTTGTGCCAGAAGATTTGTTCCAGACCTCGCGCTCGTTATACCACTTTGTCACGCCATCATCAAGCGTTGTCTTTTCCCATGTGATGGTGTCAGAGGTATACCACACGTTATTGTCGGTATTTTTATCACGCGTACCATCCGTTACCGTAATCTTGGAAATCGTATAATCTTCATTATTCTTCAGAGCAATAATGCCAATGTCGCGGCCATCCCAGTAGTTGAAGATCGTTGTGGATTTGAAATACATGTCTTTCTCGGCTGGGGAAACCGTGCCGTCCGGGTAGACAACTGCAACCGTCAGTGCGACTTGGCCCTTGTTGCTCGAAGTATCCGGCGTGGTACCATTAGTACCATAGCCCCAGTCCTTGACATAGGTTTCAACTTCCGTAGTGACTTTTGTCTTCTGCAGATAATAGGCAACCGCCTGATCCGTGCTGAGGAAATAATGCCAAGTGCCGTCCAATGTCTTATACTGCCACGCACCGGCGTGATAGCGCACATGGGTAAAGGTCGTGCCGTCAGCGGTCTGGTCAACGCCAGATTTCTCCGTCTGCAGATGATTGGAGTCCAGCCGCATAGCTTGCCAGTAATACACATCTTTCCAGCCGTCAATATTGGAATAGGCATGGTTCGGTGCAAGCTGTGCAATGTCAACGCCCGCATCGGTGCTTACACCATCAGTTGCAGTGGTAATACTCTTTGTTTTGTTCGACGAAACAGACGCCTTTTCATAAACCGGCGAGTTCGTAATCCAGTACTCCAGCGTCAGCGAAGTATTTGTCATCGCGTCGTCCGGAGCCTTGTCCTGGACAACGATCGTATACAGCACATCGCCAATCACAACCTGCGTCGTGCCTGCCTTCTTACCGGTGAAGGAGATGGTGGTTTGATTAACCGTCGCTGGTGTCGTTTTCAGCGTGTAGGCATAACCCTTGGCGCTACTACTGCTGCTAGACACTGTCCAGTCAGTCCCGGAGAGAGCAATATAATAGTTGGTATAACTACCATTCCAGCCCGTGACTTCAAAATAGAGTTCGCTTGTCTCTGAATACCGACAATAGTTCACATATGTATCCCAATTGCTGGTCTGCTTCAACGTTGTCGTCACTGCAAGTTCCCTAGTTGTGCCGCTCCAAGAAGTGCTTGCATGATACTTTAAGTAGTAACCATTGCTGGACAGATAGTAACCATTGCTGCTGTCATAACCAACTGTCCATTCTGTTGCTTCTGAAAACTCCTGCGTATTCCCGAGAGTTTCTCCACTAAGCTGAAGGAAATTCTTGTTACTGCTATCGCTAATATAAACCTTCAAGCCGCTCGTCAGTCTGCTAGCCTTTTCAAGTGTTTCTGTTGTCTCCTGATCGACATACTTCACATCGACCTTGGCATGTGTGTCATCCAGAACCGTAGTCTTGCCGTCCGTGACATCACCTTTTACTGTTTCCGTCTTCGTCTCGCCAACAGCAACCGTGATCGTCTTCTTACTGGAATACGACTCATTCGTCACCGTAATCTGATAGACGAGATTGCCGACAGTGACGCTCACGTCGCCATTGGCAAGGCCCGTGAAGGTCATCGTCGTCACATTGCTGGCATAGCTCATATCCAGCTTGACGATGCCATTCTTGCTGTATTCCGGGGTATAGCCAGTCAGATTGCCGTTTTCTTCGACCGTCTTCGTTCCATTCGTCGGCACAACAAGGCTCTTCTGCTGCGGTTCTGCCAGCACCACGACCGTGGAGAAATGCGGAGCCGTGAAGGTCAGGAAGCCGTCCTTGATATCATAGTCCTTGCCGTAGTCGATACCGCCGTTTTCATTCATGACACCGGCAGTGATCGTGCAGCCGGTCCAGTTGCCGTCCAGCGGGACCTTGACCGCTGCAGAGCCGGTATAGCTGCCGTTTTCCGTTGTCAGTTCGATGTTCCAAGCACCGGCGACCTTCTTGCCATCCAGTTCCGTGCCCTTATCGACCGCAGCCACAGTGATGCCCGTCAGGCCGGGAGCCGTGACCGAAACACCGGTCGCTTCGTCAGAAACCGTCTTGTTATCATCGATTTTCGGCAGCGTCGCGCCGAAGGCAGCGATGGTATCCGCCGTCTTGCTGATCACGGAAGCTTCCGTCTCTGCGCCGGGGTAGTCCGCCCAGATGCAGAACATGGCACCCTTCGGGTTGCTGACCGTACCGCCCGGGAAGGAGGTATAGTCAAAGCCAGCTGCCTTCGTGTCACTGCACTGTGCGTTGGTCTTGCCGAGGACCCAATAGTAATCGCCGTGCGTGTTGACCATCTTGAAGCCCATGCTTGCAAGCGTTTCAGCCGGCATCGGAGTATAGCTGCTCCAGCCATTCGACCAATAGCAGATCACGATATCCGTGTCAAACGTGCCGCTGGAAGTATTGTTTGCAAAATAGATGCCATCATTGAACGCCATCGGGGTCATACCGGCGTTCTTGATCAGCGCGGCAACCGCATTGACATACTCCACATAATAGCTGTACTTGCCGGTGTTCTGCAGATTGCCGAAGCCCATAGAGCCGCTCGTGAACATGTCGTTTGCATACTCGTCCGCGCCCATATTGAAGTACTTGCAGCCCTTGCCCGCGAAATAATCGACATACTTCTGCACGAATGCCTGCGTGAAGGCGACAGCCGTCGAATTCGTGACATCGATGGTACGAGCGGAGCCGTTGTAGGAGCAGGTCTTGCCCGTGAGCGCCTCGGCTGCATCAAGGATCGCATCCATATGGCCCGGTGTGTTGATCACTGGGATGATGCCGAGGCCCTTGGTCTTCGCATAGGCAATGATCTCGTCCATTTCGGACTCCGTCAGTTCGTCCGTCGTGAAATTATAATAAGCCTCGTTGCCCGTATGGATCGCCGCAGCGACCTCCTCACTGGAATAGGTCGTGCCGTTCACGGTCAGGCTCATATCGTCCAGCAGGAAGCGCATGCCGTCGTTGCCGACCGCAAGCATCACATTGTTGAAGCCAGCCGCAGCGGCATTGTCGATGATCTGCTTGATGCTGTCCACGGAAAAATACTTTCTGCCGCAGTCGAGCATGACGATGGAAAGCTCATAATTCGACTTTTCAGCGTCATCCGCCTGCGTCTCAGCCGCCTGCACAGCCTCGGTCGGCTGCTCTGCGGCCGGTTCCTCAGCCGCCGCCGGGAGAACGACGAACGATGCGAGCATCGCCGCGATCAGCAGCAGCGAGAGGAGCGTTTTGCTCAGTTTTCTCATCAATATTTCCTCCTTTTTCTAGGGTGATTACGATTCGTCTGCCGAGACCGCGATGACGGAGGGCAGACCCATGTAGCATTCCGCCGCGAGGACCGTCTGCGACGCGCCGGGGGCCAGCTCCTCGACCGTGGCCATGTAGCTCAGGCCGCCGAAGTAGGTACCGCCGGTGTCCGTGCGGTAGCGGACGGTGACGTTGTGCAGCGTGTCCTCCGTCATGTTGACGAGGACGAGGCCGCCGTCCTGCACCATCACGCTGACGCGGTAGTCCACGGAGAGCGAGCCGTCCGGCTCGACCTCCGCCGAGGCCGCGCAGACGCGGTTCTCGCCGGTGTACTGCGCGGAATTCAGCTCGAAGGCGTAGCACGAGCCGCCAACGGGCAGGTCCGTCACGCGGAAGCGGAGCTCCGCGCCGTCCTCACACGTCAGGGTGATATCCGCCGCGCCGACGGCCATGCCGCCGTTATTCTGCACGATGATGGTGGCAAGCTGGTCGCTCTCCGCGCCGTCTGCATCCACATTCGGGCCGGAAAACGGCAGGACCGCCTGCAGCGTCAGGCCGCTGCCAAGGTCACGCGGCAGCGCAAGCAGTTCCTCTGCCTCCGTTGCGGACTCCTCCGTCGCGCCGGTTGCGGCCTGCGTGGCCTGCGTGGTCTGCGGCGCGGACGGCTCGGTCTGCTCCTGCGGCGTCGAACAGGCCGACAGCAGCAGAGCCGCTAACATGGCTGCGCCCATTGCGCGCAGCAAGTGTTTCATGGGCACTCCCTCCCAGACGCCCCGGCATACTCCGGAGCCTATAGTTGTAAATATTTTACCACGCGTTTTTTGGAAAATCAACAGGTTTTTCCAAGATTTTCTGTTGTAAGGCGCCCGAATTTGGCATGTTCCGAAACATAACTTCCAGATTTTGTAAATTGCAGCAAAAAACGGGAGCCAACGGCTCGACTGCCGCTGGCTCCCGCGCGATTATTTTGTTTTTCCCGTCAGCTCCGCGATCAGGCTGCGCTCCTCCGTCAGGCCGGACGAGATCGGGCGGCCAAAATAGAAGATGGCGTACAGGCCCGGCCCGATCGACGCGCCGCACGACTGGCAGACCGGCACAACGTGCAGCTCCTTCGGGTGGAAGCGCTCCTCGACCATGGTGCGCAGCTCCTCCGCGCGCTCCGGACGGTCCGAATGCGACAGGAGCATGATCTGCTCCTCCGGCCGTTCGACCGTGCGGGCCATATAGTCGACGGTCGCCTTCAGCGCCGGGGCAAGGCCGCGCGTTTTGCCGATGACGTCGCTCAGGCCCTTCTCGTTGATATCCGCAAGCGGGCGGATGCCGACGAGCGTGCCCATCACGGCCGCAGCGCCCGAGACGCGGCCCATGCGCTTACAGAAGAACAGGTCCTCCAGCACGCCCATCTGGTGCACGCGCAGGCGGTTCTCCTCCAGCCAGTCGGCCGTTTCGTCCAGCGTCTTCCCGGCAGCGCGCAGGCGCGTCGCCGCGATGACGAGCATCCCCTCTGCACCGCAGTAGCGGAGCGTGTCGACGCAGCGGATGTGCCGCTCGGGGTACTTTTCCATCAGCTCATTCGCCACAAGGCAGGTGCTGTTGTATGTACCGCTCAGGCCCGAGGACACGGCGACGAACAGGATATCCCGGCCCTGCTGCAGCAGCGGCTCGAGCCGGTCAGCAACGTCCTGCAGGCCGATCTGCGCCGAGGTGAACAGGCCGCCCTTTTTATCCTTCATCGTGCCGAAAAACTGCGCGGGTGTCATATTCTTCCAGTCAAGATCCGCGTAATGATTGCTGCCGTCCGGGTAGACGAGCGCCCCGGGCACATAGCCGTCCACGCCAAAGCGCTCGCGCAGCGGCGCAGTCAGATCGGAACAGGAATCCGTCAGGATCGCAAAATTTGTCATAAGTGTTCTCCCCTTTCCCGGCATTCATTATAGTATGGATGCGTTCATTTTTCAAGAGGGAACAATGTATTTTTATGATTCTGCGTTTACAAAGACGACAAAATTCGATATAATGAAAGAAAAAACGGAGGTATCTTCCCATGCCATTCTGGATATGGCTCATTTTGGGGTTCGTGCTGCTGTCGTTCCTGGGAATGTTCGCAGCGACCTGGCCCATCGCCAAAAAGGTGTATCACAACATTCTCGTCCGGACCGGGCCGGAAAAATGGACCCGTGCAAACAGCTATCCACCCAATCCGGAGCACACACGGATGTTTGACCTCGGCATGGACTGGGCGCGTGAAAACGAAGCGCGCAAGCGGCCCGTTTCCATCGAAAACGAGGGTCTGAAGCTCGCGGGCGAGTATTTCGACTTCGGCCACAAGCGCTGCGCCATCATCTTCCCCGGCCGCACCGAGTCGCTGTACTACAGCTACTATTTCGCACAGCCCTACGCCGAGGCGGGCTGCAACATTCTCGTCGTCGACAGCCGTGCCCACGGCCTGAGCGAAGGCAAATACAACTACTGCAGCACACGCGAGTGGTCGGACGTTATCGCATGGTCGCGCTTCGCGCACGATCAGCTCGGCTGCAGCGACGTGGTGCTGCACGGCATCTGCGTCGGCGGCGCCGCCGTCGTGCTGGCAGCCGCAAAGCCGGACTTTCCAGCCTATGTCTCCCATCTCGTGGTTGAAGGCCTGTTCGCAACGTTTCTGGAATCCTTCAAGCTGCACATGAAGGCCGAAAAGCGGCCGATCTTCCCCGTCCTGTACGAAATTTTCTGGGCCGCCCGGCTGGAATCCGGCATGAAGATCCGCGAAGCGCGGCCCATTCGCGTCATCGGCAAGGTGAAAACGCCGATCCTGTTCCTCCACGGCCGCAAGGACGCCTTCTCGCTGCCGAAGCGCGCAGAAGAGCTGTACGTGGCCTGCAATGCCCCGAAGGAGCTCGTTTGGATGGACGAAGGCTCGCATTCCCACCTGCGCATCAACAATCAGGAGCTGTATGACGGCTCGATCAAGGCATTCCTGCAGAAAACGTTCTGATACTGATTCCTGATTAAAACATTTAATCAGGAATCCCGTGTGCTACGCACACTCGCATCGTGCTGACGCACGCTGC
>NZ_JBBMFF010000211.1:0-1437 GCF_040096185.1 Faecousia intestinalis
AGCAACTACGCCTTTTTCTTCGGCGGCACGACCTCCGGCAAAGCGGTGACGGAACGCTCCGCCATGCAGATGACCGCCGTGTATTCCTGCGTCCGTATCCTGTCGGAGGCTGTCGCGGGGCTGCCGCTACACCTATATAAATACACGGACAGCGGTGGCAAGACAATGGCGCTCGACCATCCGCTCTACCACTTACTCCACGATGAGCCGAACCCGGAAATGAGCTCCTTCGTATTCCGGGAAACGCTTATGACGCACCTGCTCCTATGGGGAAACGCTTATGCGCAAATCATCCGAAACGGCAAAGGCGAAGTGGTGGCGTTGTACCCACTTATGCCCAACCGCATGGAGGTCAACCGGGACAAGAACGGCAAGCTCTACTACCTCTATTCTACCCAGTCCGACGATGCACCCACCATGAAAGGCTTAACGGTCTATCTTGACCCGTCCGAGGTACTTCACATCCCCGGCTTGGGTTTTGACGGCTTGGTGGGCTACAGTCCCATCGCTATGGCAAAGAACGCCATTGGCATGGCTATCGCCTGCGAGGAATACGGTGCAAAGTTCTTTGCCAATGGGGCCGCCCCGGGCGGTGTGTTAGAACACCCCGGTACGATCAAGGATCCGCAGCGTGTGCGTGAGAGCTGGCAGTCCACCTTCGGCGGCAGCGGCAACGCCAATAAGATTGCCGTCCTGGAAGAAGGTATGAAATATACGCCAATCGGCATTTCGCCGGAGCAGGCACAGTTCCTCGAAACACGCAAATTCCAAATCAATGAAATTGCTCGAATTTTCCGAGTCCCACCCCATATGGTGGGCGACCTGGAAAAATCGAGCTTTTCTAATATTGAGCAGCAGTCCCTTGAGTTCGTGAAATACACCCTTGACCCCTGGGTCATCCGCTGGGAGCAGTCCATTCAGCGGTCGCTCCTGTCCAAGGACGAAAAAGCCGTGTATTTCGTGAAGTTCAATCTGGAAGGCCTGCTCCGCGGCGATTATCAGAGCCACATGAACGGGTACGCTATCGGCCGCCAGAACGGCTGGATGTCCGCCAACGACATCCGTGAGCTGGAAAACCTCGACCGCATCCCGGCAGAGGACGGCGGTGACTTATACCTCATCAACGGCAATATGCTCCCGCTGCAAAACGCCGGAGCTTTTGCAAATATCAACACCGATAACGGAAAGGAGGAAAAATCCGATGAAGAAGTTCTGGAATTGGAAAAGCAGGACGGTGACCAACGAGGAGACACAGGAACAGATCCAAGAGAGAACCCTGTTCTTAAACGGCACGATCGCTGAGGAAAGCTGGTTTGACGATGATGTCACGCCGCAGCTTTTCAAGGATGAGCTGATGTCCGGCTCCGGGAATATCACCGTCTGGATCAACTCGCCCGGTGGTGACTGCGTGGCAGCCGCCCAAATCTACAATATGCT
>NZ_JBBMFF010000212.1:0-4669 GCF_040096185.1 Faecousia intestinalis
TGCGGGTGTAGCTCATCTGGTAGAGCGCCACCTTGCCAAGGTGGAGGTAGCGAGTTCGAGCCTCGTCACCCGCTCCAGAATCGAAAACCGTTGTCACTTGACAACGGTTTTCTTTTACGTTTGCAGAATCTTCGAACCGATCGCCTGCGGGCCTCGGCAGAAGCAATCATTGGAGGGATCGTCCATGCCGCTGGATCTAACCGGAAGCAATCTGTTTTTTGTGCTCGTCCTGTTCGGCGCAGGCCTGTTCTGTATCATGAAGGGCGGCGACCTGTTCGTCGACGCGGCAACATGGATCGCCGAGTCAACCGGCATCCCGAAGTTTATCATCGGCGCGACGGTCGTCAGCTTCGCTACGACCATGCCGGAGCTGCTCGTGTCGCTGTTCTCTGCCTTCGAGGGCAACGCGGACATCGCCGTGGGCAACGCCGTCGGCTCCGTCACGGCCAACACCGGCCTCATCCTGTGTATCTCCCTCGTGTGTATGCAGTGCGTCATGACGCGCAGGCAATATGCCGGGAAGGCTTGCCTGCTGCTGTCTGCCATCTGCTTGCTGTTCGTCTTCACGCGCGACGGCAGTCTCTCGCTGTGGGAGAGCGCGGCCATTCTGGCCGTATTCGCCTTCTACATGGCCGAGAGTCTGCTGGCCGGGCGGCGCGAGCAGGGGGCTGAGCAGCCCGCGGAAAAGCCGAAGAAGGACGGAAGGACCGTCGCGTGGAACATCGGCAAATTCGTGCTCGGCGCGGCCGCCATCGTGCTTGGCGCGCAGCTGCTTATCGACAACGGCTCGGAGCTGGCTCGCCGCATCGGCGTGCCGGATGCCGTTATCGCCGCCACGATGATCGCCATCGGCACCTCACTGCCGGAGCTCGTCACGACCATCATCTCCATCCGCAAAAAGCAGGCCTCGCTCTCTGTCGGCAATATCATCGGCGCGAACATCCTCGATCTGACGCTCATCATGCCGCTGTGCGCCCTGCTGCAGGGCCGCCCGCAGCCCATCGAGCGCCAGGGCATGCTGCTCGATATCCCGGCCTGCCTCATCATCAGCGCGGCCGTGATGATCCCGGCGCTTGCCTGCGGCAGGTTCAAGCGCTGGATGGGCATCCTCGCAGGGGCGCTGTATATCGCTTATCTTGTTATTATGTTCACCTGCTTCGGCGTTGCCTGAGCGGGGGAAACAAAAAATGAAGCGGACAGGTCAACGAATCTGACCTGCCCGTTTTTTCATATGCTGTGCCTGCTTTTGCGGCATTGCGGCCGGAGCGACCAGTCTTGCAGAACGGCAGCGTCCTCATTTCCCGCACACGCCTGTTCCGGCGCGTGTGGGGCTTTTTGTGCTGCGGAAATCGGTCAAAACGGATCGAATTTCGTAACCGGATGGAATAACATGCAAAATGCACAAGTAATACGCCCACGTATTGTGCAAAACAGAAAACTGAATTTTTAATTTAATTTCGGGATTGACAAAACTTGTTCAGGGTGTATAATGAAGCCAGAAAAACGAACCACCGATTTGTAGAAAGCGCAAAAATGAATTTAATATTGACGGGAGATTGAATGGCGGCTACAATACTTCTATACAGCATAAACAGCAGATCGCTCGTGATGATAAAACTGGAGGAAGTATGATATGAACACATTTCGCCTGAAGCGCAATTTGGACGAGGCCGTTTACGAACAGATCCTCTCCAGCATTTTTGAAGGAAAGTTCCATTCCGGCGAGCAGGTGCAGATCGAACGTCTTTGCGAACAGTATGAGATCAGCCGCACGCCGGTCATCCAGGCCCTCAAGCGCCTGGCCACGGACGGCATTGTGGAGACCTCCCCGACCGGTAAGTTCTTTTTCCCCGCCGCGGACGAACGGCGTGTGCGGGATATGATGGAGATGCGCCTGTTCTTTGAGGTCGGCGCTGCAAACCTCATCTGCGACATCGGCGAGCCCGCAATGGATTACCGCATCGCCGAGTGCGAGGAGGAATGCAGCCGCTCGCAGGAGAGCGGCGACAGCTACCGCTCCAGTATGGCGGATATGAAGCTGCACCGTATGATCGTCGCCTGCGCGCGCAATTCCTACATGACGGAGCTGTACAGCCGCGTGCAGAATAACTGCGTCACGCTGAATTACCTGAACCTCAAGGGCGTGGCAGTTGTTTCGCAGGAGGCCGTCGATCACCACAGGATGATCTGCAACGCCCTCCGCCGCCTCGACCGCGCTGCCCTCGTCAGTTCCATCACCACCCATGTGCGGTATGTGGAGGAGCAGATCATCCGCAATATCCGCGAAAATGAGCAGTCAACGTAGACCTGTTTTGTGCACGGCAGGCCTCGCTGATGATAGATGAAAACCAATTCAGAAAAGACGACAAGTCTATCAGGAGGAAGAAATATGAGCACCATGCGTAAGACCAAGGGTTCCGGCGTTATGCCTGCCGTGATGACTTTCTGGAATGCTGACGAGAGCTTCAACCAGAAAGAGACCGAGCGCTATATCCAGTGGGTTTTGGACTGCGGCGCACACAGCCTCTCCGTGACCGGCTCCACCGGTGAGAACATCTCCATGAGCGACGATGAGCAGAAGAAGATCATCGAGTGCCTCGTGAAGTTCGTCGACCATCAGGTCCCCGTTTATCCCGGCACCGGCAAGTATGGCACCGCGCAGACCATCGAGATGACGAAGTTCGCACAGAAGTGCGGCGCCGAGGGCGCGCTGGTCATCATGCCGTATTACCTCATCCCGCACAAGAGAGCCGTCGTAAACCACTTCAAGAAGCTCCGCGAGGCTGTCGGCGATGATTTCGACATCATCCTTTACAATAACCCCCGTTTCTGCGGCTATCAGTTCGAGCCGATCGAGCTGAAGGAGCTGGCAGAGCAGGGCATCATCAACGGCGTGAAGCTGGCTGACGGCCGCGCCAGCTACATCCAGGGCATGAAGCACTACTGCCCGGACGGCATCACCGCTCTCTATGGCCATGACTACGAGCCGCTGCCCGCCTTCTTCGCTGGCGCTGACGGCTGGCTGTCCGGCCTGCCCGGCATCTTCCCGAAGTTCTGCGTCGACCTGTTCAACCTCTGCACCGTGCAGCAGGATGCTCCGGCCGCCCGCAAGCTGTGGGACAAGATGCAGGACTTCATCGACTACTTCATCACCTACAGCAACAACGATCCGCACTGGCACGAGGTCTTCAAGTATGTCCTCAAGTGCTTCGGCTTCGACGCCGGTCTGCCCCGTATGCCGCTGGGCGACCTGCTGCCCGAGGAGAAGAAGAAGGTCGACGCTCTGCTGGCCGACATGGACGTCACCATCAAGGCGACCAACCTCATTAAGTAAGTCATCACCTTTCTCACACCCCGCGCCGGAGAGTCGAACCCCGCTTCTCCGGCGCGGGGGATACCCCTTGCAGGCAATGATCCCAGACCCCACTATCAAGAGAATAAAAGGAGCGTCATGAAATGAAGAAGTTTTCGAAACTGATCGCGCTGGTCCTCGTACTCTCGCTGGTATTTGCTTTCACCGCCTGCGGCAAGGGCGGCAGTGACGATACCATCAAGCTCGGCATCCTCTGCTCCCTGACGGGCAACTCCCAGACGAACGGCGGCTATGCCCAGCAGGGCGCCAAGATGGCCGTGGAAGAAATCAATGCTGCTGGCGGCATCAACGGCAAGCAGATCGAGCTCGTCATCGAGGATGACGGCGGCAAGGCCGACACGGCCATCAACGCCTATAACAAGCTCCAGAGCCAGAAGGTCGTCGCTATCGTCGGCCCGATGCTCAGCTCCCTCGCACTGGCCATGGACCAGAACGTCCAGACCGGCAAGATCCCCCTCCTCATCGGTGCAACGAGCGCCGCTCTGACTGACAACATCGACAATCCCTATTTCCACCGTCTGCGCTGCTCCGACACCATCATGGCGGAGGTCGCGGCGTCCTATGCCGTCTCCAACTACGGCGCCAAGAAGATCGGTATCTTCTACTGCAGCGATGACTACGGCTCCGGCGCGATGCACACCATCACGAAGTGGTGCGATGCCAACGGTGTGGAATACTACGAAGCCGGCCACAACGCCGGTGATAAAGACCTCAGCACGCAGATCCTCAAGGTCAAGGAAGAGAACTGCGACGTGGTCATCATGTGGGCCCATGACGACGAGTGCGCCCTGGCTGCCCGCCAGTTCTATGAGCAGGGCCTGAACCTGCCCGTCATCAGCTCCACGACCATCGCGACCCCGCAGGTCTACTCCCTGTGCAACGCCGAGTGGATCGAGGGCTGGAACTATGTGACCGACTTCATCGCCGAGAACCCCTCTGAGCTCGTTCAGACCTTCTCGAAGAACTATGACGAGAAGTACGGCTCCACGCCGGAGATCTATGCCGCAACGTACTACAACGGCGTCTATGCCTTTGCCGACGCTGCCAAGCGCGCGACCTCTCTGGAGTCTGCTGACCTCTGCGAGGCCCTGAAGACCATCAACCTCGACACGCTCTACGGTGTTTACACGGCCAACGACAAGCGTGAGCTTGCCCATACCGCCATCATCGGCGTGATGAAGAATCTGGTGCCGTCCTATCAGGATCAGGTCACCATGGATTAATACTGATTCCTGATTAAAACATTTAATCAGGAATCCCGTGTGCTACGCACACTCGCATCGTGCTGACGCACGC
>NZ_JBBMFF010000213.1:0-12068 GCF_040096185.1 Faecousia intestinalis
TGCGGGTGTAGCTCATCTGGTAGAGCGCCACCTTGCCAAGGTGGAGGTAGCGAGTTCGAGCCTCGTCACCCGCTCCATTCGTTAACTGAAGGAACGCACCCCGCGTTCCTTTTTTACAAGATAACAAGATAGCTTCATATGGTGCCGTGGCCAAGTGGTAAGGCAAGGGTCTGCAAAACCCTGACTCCCCAGTTCAAATCTGGGCGGCACCTCCAAAAAAGAAAGACACGCTGATGCGTGTCTTTCTTTTTTGGTGTCAGTGTATCGAAAGCCCTGCAGAACGCAGTCGGAAGTGTATGGCATCCCATCGCCCCAAAGACCCGAATGGCTTTCCTGACAGTTGAAAAGCCGCCCTCGATGGGCGGCTCAGACTGTCAAAAACCCTGCCCAGCCGAAGGTTTCGGAGGGAAGGAAAGTGTGAAAGGAAACCGTCAGGGTGTCCTTTCACGTTCAATCACCCGCCGCAGCGGCAGAATTGCAAAATCATGCTGCAAAATTTGATTTTGCAATTCGGAAAGCAGCTTGGCGAAAAGGCCCGAAGGGACTTTTTTTGACAAGCTGAAAAGAGCCGCCCTCGGTGGGCGGCTCTCCGTCTATAGATCGGGAATCAGAACTCTGCGGGGTTCTTTGCCGCGGCCTCTGTCTCGGCGGCAGCGGCGGCCTTGGACTTGCGGACGGCATCGCGGATGAAGAAGACGGCCTCCAGAATGCTGAAGACAAAGGCGATGCCAAGGTCCTTCAGAACGCTGGTTCGGATTTCCGCCTCCGTCAGGAAATCGGGAACGGATGCCAGGGCATCGCGGAACGCGATATCGTAGGTTTCCTTGAACGCATCAAAAATCTCCTTTGCCAGACCGAAATATTCGGCGGCGACGATCATCAGCATGGTGAACACGACGGCGAGGATCGCGCCGTGCACGGTGTTCTTCCGGCCGGAAAACAGGCCATAGCCGAAGTAACCGGCGGCCATGCCGACCAGCGCGCTGATCCACGCGATATAGCCGAGCTGAAGCAAGCCGAAATGGACCAGGCCACCGGCGGCGGAGAAGAGCAGCGCGCCGAGCACACCGAGGGCGATGTTTTCGCGGCGCTTCACCGGAAGCTCCGCAGGGTTGACATAGGGTTCTGTCATGGGAGGTACCTCTCTTTCTTTTCTGTAAGCCCATTCTACCATGCCGGGCAGGAGAAAGCAAGAAGTAGTTATTCCTCCGTCGGCACGATGGAGCAGCCGTCCGTGATGCCATAGGTGGCGAGCAGGCGCTTTGTGCCCTTGTCCGTTACCGGGCGAAGCAGGCGCAGGTGCTTTGCGCCCTCGGCACGCAGCGGGCAGATCGCCTCGCCCAGAAGCTGCGCCGCCAGCCCGCAGCCGCGGTGCTCCGGCAGCAGGGCAAGATGCAGCAGCGCGCCCTCATCGCCGTCCAGGCGGCGCGTGGCGACCATCCCGGCGGGAGTATCGCGCAGCATGGCGATGCGAACGCGGTCGCCCGGCTCCGTCTGCGGGCAGCCAAGCGCGGCCAGCAGGGGAGCGTCCTCCGGAGCCACGTCGCGATACCACATATTGAAATCCAGATAGCGGCTGCCGCGCCACCAGTTCTGGCGGCCGAGCGTCGAGAGCTCCGGCGTCAGGTGCGTAGCGTCGTTCAGCGAGATCAGCTCATAGCTGCCGTTTTCCCAGTGCAGCTCCGTGACGGCCGTGTTTTCACTGTGGCTGACGCCTTCGTCCTGCCCGGGGAAGAACAGCTCTATCAGCGCGCCGCGCAGGACCATGCCGTGAGAGAAAATGGCGATGGACTGTCCTTCGTGACGGCGGACGACGTCGTCCAGCCCGGCAAGGAAGCGGTGTGCATATTGCAGGAAGCACTCCGCGCCCTCCACATACCAATGGTAGGAATCGTGAGAGAAGGCGTGCAGCTGCGCGGGATAACGTCGCTCCAACTCGCCAAACGGCGTGTCCTCCCACGGGCCGAGGCCGACCTCGCGGAAGCGCGCGTCGCGGTGGAGCGGCAGGCCCTTCTGCCGGTAGATGGCCGTCGCCGTCAGGCAGGTGCGCTTCAGATCGCTGGCATAGACCGCGTCGACGGGGATGCCTGCAAAGCGCTGCGCCAGCGCCGCGATCTGGCGGCGGCCGTTCGGCGTCACGCAGGAATCATATTGGCCGTGGATGCGGCGGAAGACATTGCCCTCCGCCTCCGCGTGCCGGATCAGGTAGATTGTTGTCATAGTCCGTTCCTCTCTGTGCATGGGATTTTCCTTCAGTATAGCACAGCAATTCAAAAATGAAAAGTGACAGACGGTCAAAAAACTGCCGGCCAAAAGCTTCGGAGGGGAAGAAAAGCAGGAATAGAAACCGTCAGGGTCTCCCTTCTCGTTCCATCACTCCCCGCAGCGGGAAAAATTGCAAGATAATATTTCAAAATTTCATTTTTGCAATTTCGAAAGCAGCTTGGCAAAAAGCTGAAGTTTTTTTTGCGCAGGCGCGGGCATGCTAACCGTGCAGAAAAGCGTGAAGGGAGGAAGAACGATGCAGGTACGATCCTTTTTGCTGACGCTCGGCCTCGGCATGGCCGCAGGCGGCACGGTAGCGCTGATGCTGCCGCGGCAGTCCGGCGTGCGCCGGGAGGCGCAGAAGGCCGCCGATGCCGTGGAGCAGACCATCACGGATGCGGTGCAGAAACTGAAGCCCTGACGGCCCGATGCTGCGGAGGACCTCCGCAGCATTTTTTATCGCGGCGTGCAGCAGGACTTGCGGGAACGGAAAAACCATGCTATAATTATGGCAGAATCTCTGCAAAAAAGACCTGCGGCCAATTTTAGGCAGCAGGTCTGCAGCTTATCCCAAAGGTCCTTTCGGACTTTTTCGCCAAGCCGTTTGCAAAAGTGTAAAATAGAATTATTATTTTGCATTTTTTTGCCGCTGCGGGAGTGATGGAACGAGAAGGGAGACCCTGACGGTTTCCGTTCCTTCTTTCCTTCCCCCCGATTTCCGGTCCTCAAGCATGATTGCGGCACAGAACGTCTGTGCCTAAATAAAATTTCAGAAAAGAAAAGGAGACGAAGATGAAGCATTCGCTGACCTCCGGCTCGATCTGGCGCGGCATGCTGTTTTTTGCCCTGCCTATCCTGCTCGGAAACATTTTCCAACAGCTCTACAACACAGCTGACGCCTTTATCGTCGGCCGCTTCCTGGATAAGAACGCCTATGCCGCCGTCAGCTCCTCCGGCAGTCTGATCTTCCTGCTCGTCGGCTTTTTCAACGGCATCGCCGTCGGCGCGGGCGTCGTCATCGCACGCTACTACGGCGCGAAGGACAACGAGAAACTCCAGACGGCCGTCCATACGACGCTGGCCTTCGGCCTGACGGCGGGCATCGTGCTGACGGTGCTCGGCATGACGCTCACGCCGCAGCTGCTGCGCCTCATGAAGACGGATGCGGACGTGCTGCCGAACTCCATCGACTATTTCCGGATGTATTTTGCGGGCTCCATAGCCATCGTCATGTATAACCTCTGCGTCGGCATCCTGCAGGCCGTGGGAGACAGCCGCCACCCGCTGTATTACCTGATCCTGTCGTCGCTTGTGAACATCGCGCTCGACCTGCTGTTTGTCGGTGTGTTCCATTGGGGGGTCTGGTCTGCCGCACTGGCCACGAGTATTTCGCAGTTCGTGAGCCTCGGCCTGTGCATCTTCCGCCTGTGCCACTATGACACGGTCTACCGTGTGTGCCTGCGCAAAATTCGCTTCCATCTGCCTATGCTCAAGCAGGTTATCCACTTCGGCCTGCCCTCCGGCGTGCAGAATTCCATCATCGCCTTTGCAAACGTCATCGTGCAGAGCAACATCAACGCCTTCGGCTCGAACGCCATGGCGGGCTGCGGCACCTATGCCAAGCTCGAGGGCTTTGCCTTCCTTCCCATCACCTGCTTCACGATGGCGCTGACGACCTTCGTCAGCCAGAACCTCGGCGCGCATCAGTATGAGCGCGTGAAGAAGGGCGTGCGCTTCGGCATCGTCTGCTCCACAACGCTGGCCGAGTGCATCGGCGTGGTGCTGTTCCTGCTGGCAGAGCCGCTCGTGGCCATTTTCCAGAACGACCCCGCCGTCATTGAGATCGGCGTGCGGCAGGCCCATGTGGAGGCGCTGTTCTTCTGCTTCCTTGCCTTTGCCCACTGCATCGCGGGCATCATGCGCGGCGCTGGCAAGCCGATGGTGCCGATGTTCATCATGCTTGCCATCTGGTGTGTGCTGCGCGTGGCCTATATCTCCATCGTCGTGCCGCTTGTGGCCAAAATCGACGTCATCTTCACGGCCTATCCGCTCACCTGGGGCGTGAGCTGTATCATTTTCCTCATCTACTTCCTTAAATCCGACTGGCTGCATAACTACGACCGGCTGGAGCAGAAAAAGGCGCTGCTGTAACACAATTTCAAACCGGCCGTCCGGGTTTTCCGGGCGGCCGGTTTTACCGAGAAAAGCCCCCACCGGCGCAGCCGGTGGGGGTGGTTTCTACAACGAAAAAGCAGCCCTTGCGAACAAGGACTGCTTTTGGAGCTACTGGCCGGACTCGAACCGGCGACCTGCTGATTACGAATCAGCTGCTCTACCAACTGAGCCACAGTAGCATGGCGCGATTTGCGTGAGTTATTGTACTTCATTTTGCGGAATTTGTCAAGCCATATTTTTGCTATTTCAGAAAATTCAATTTCTGGGCCGTTCTTGTGAAAGCTGCACAGCATTGTGTCTCTGCATGACGGATTCTTCGTCGGTTTTTGAGATTGACTTTGAATAAAAATTGATATAGAATGTATATAAATTCAAACGATAAAGCGGACACGCTCCGCCGGAACATGAAGGAGAATGAAAGCATGAAAAAATGGATCGTCCTGACGCTGGCCCTTGCGCTGGCGCTGTCTCTGTTTGCGGGCTGCGGCAAGGGCGCAGACGCAGATGAAACCGATTATGCATCCATGTCCATCGAGGAGCTGAAGCCTCTGCTGAAGACGGTCACGGACGGCAAGCTGACCGTCGCGACCAGTCCGGACTTCGCGCCGTATGAATTCTATTCCATCGATGAGAACGAGAATCCGACGCTTGTGGGCTTCGACATTGCGCTTGCACAGTACATCGCTGATTACCTCGGTCTGGAGCTTGAGATCATCCCCATGGACTTCGACGGCACGCTCAGCGAGCTCAGTGCGAAGAAGGTCGATCTTGTGCTTTCCGGCTATTCACCTGATCCCACCCGTGAGGACAAGATGGACTTCTCGGATATCTACTATGTCGGCGGCCAGTCGTTCGTGACCGTGCAGGACAAGGCGGATTCCTTCTCCACGCTGGCCGACGCCAACAAGGCGGAGTACCAGATCGGCGCGCAGCTCGGCTCCATTCAGGCCGACCTCGCCAAGGAGAACACGCCGGACGCCGATATCGTGGAGCTCTCGAAGGTCACGGATATCATTGCAGAGCTGCTGAGCGGCAAGCTGGACGGCGCGTTCATCGAAACGGTCGTTGCCGAGGCCTATGCCAAGAACTATCCGGAGCTGTGTGTCAAGTTCGACGTCCCCTATGAGCAGGAGGGCTCCGTCGTCGGTGTGAGCAAGGGCAACGGCGCGCTGCTGGCTGCCGTGAACCTCGCCATTGCCGCTGCCAAGGAGGACGGCTCCATGGACGAGTTCGTTGCCGAGGCCAACACGCTCGCCGAGGGCAATACCTACGAAGGTCTGCTGGATAATCAGGGGTAAGCACGCATCTGAAAGAGTAAGGAAATCGCAGACTTCTCCCGCCGGAACGGCGAGAGAAGTCTGCCTGTCTGTCAAAATAAAAAAGGAGGGACCCCCGTTGCTTTCTGTCAATGGCTTCCGCGCCGCCCTAAAATATCTGACCATGTTCAAGGAGGGCATGATCTGCACCGTCTCGCTGTCGTTCCTGACGGTCGTGTTTGGCTTTCTGCTGGCTCTCGTTCTGGCGTTGATGCGTATGAGCCGCATCAAGCCTCTGAGCATTTTCGCGTCCATCTATGTGGAGGTGTTCCGCGCGACGCCGATGCTCGTGCAGCTGTTTATCATCTACTACATTGTGTTCGGCGGCGTGAATCTGCCGTCGTTCAAGCTGTTCGGCTTCATTCGCTTTGAGCGCTTTCTGCCGGGCGTCATTTCGCTGGCGCTGAACTCCGCTGCCTACCTCAGCGAGATTATCCGCGCCGGTATCCAGAGCATCGACCCCGGCCAGTCGGAGGCCGCCCGCAGCCTCGGCCTGACGCGCCGCCAGACGCTGCAGTCCATCGTGCTGCCGCAGGCCATCAAGAACATCCTCCCGGCCATCGCCAATGAGTTCGTGACGATCATCAAGGAGTCGTCCATCTGCTATACCATCGGCGTGCAGGAGATCATGTCCGCAGTGAACTCCGTGAAGTCCGCGACGTTCTCCATCGGTGAGCCGCTGATCATCGCTGCCTGCGTGTATTTCTGCCTGACGTTCCCGACGTCGAAGATCATCCAGTATTTCGAAAGGAGAATGAGCCGTGGCGACCGCAGATAATGTCATCATCTCCGTGCAGAATCTCTGCAAGTATTTCAAAAAGGACGCCATCCGCGCGCTGGACGGCATCTCCGTCGATATCCGGCAGGGCGATGTCATCGCGGCCATCGGCCCCTCCGGCTCCGGCAAGAGCACGTTCCTGCGCAGCCTGAACCTGCTGGAGATGCCGACGAGCGGATCTATCCTGTTCCACGGCGTCGATATCACGCAGAAAAAGGTCAACATCGACCAGCTGCGCCAGAAGATGGGCATGGTCTTCCAGCATTTCAACCTCTTTCCGCACCGGACCATCCTGCAGAATATGACGCTGGCGCCGGAAAAGGTGCTCCGTATGCCGCGCGAAATGGCCACGGAAAAGGCCCTGCAGCTGCTGCGCCGCGTCGGCCTCGAGGACCGTGCTGACGCCTATCCCATCCAGCTCTCCGGCGGCCAGAAGCAGCGCGTGGCCATCGTGCGCGCGCTCATGATGGAGCCGGAGGTCATGCTGTTCGACGAGCCGACATCCGCGCTCGACCCCGAGATGGTCGGCGAGGTGCTCGACGTCATGAAGGAGCTGGCGCACACCGGCATGACCATGGTCGTCGTTACACATGAGATGGGCTTTGCCCGCGAGGTCGGAAACCGCGTGCTCTTCCTCGATCAGGGCAAGCTCGTCGAGGAGGGCACGCCGGAGCAGATCTTCGGCGCGCCGAAAAACCCGCGGCTTCAGGAATTTTTGGCAAAAGTGCTTTGAGTTTCAAAAAACGGGATCGCCTCGTCGGCGGTCCCGTTTTCTGTATCAGGTATGCTCCTGCCCGGCGCGGTAGACGCTCGGGGAGCAGCCCTCGCTGGCGGCAAACACGCGCGAGAAATAGAGCGCGTCCGGGTAGCCGACGGACCATGCGATCTCGGAGATATGCATCGTCGTGCCGCGCAGCAGGGTGCGCGCCGTTTTCAGCCGGGTCTCCCGCAGCAGGGCGGTGGGGGAGCGGCCGAAGCGCTGCATGAAGCCGCGGTAGAGCCAGCTGCGGCTCACCCCGGCAAAGGTGGCGATGTCGTCGACGGTGATGGGCTCGGCGTAGTTGTTCTCGATATAGGCCGCCGCGCGGTCGATGACGTCTCCGCGGTCCTCTGGGCCTTCCCGTCCCTCGATGAGCTTGCCGAGCAGCAGGTAGGCATAGCCCAGCATCTGCGTCCGGCTCCACGCGGACTGGCCGCGCGCCTCGTAGATCGCGGTGATGTAGCGCTGGAACGTCCGCCCGAAGTCGATGTGCAGCACGGGCGCGTCCGGGCGCAGGTCCGTGCGCGCCAGCAGGGCGGCGGCATCCGGCCCGCTGAAGCCGAGCCAGTAGTATTCCCACGGCGATTCCGTGTCTGCCTCGTAGCTCACCACGACATTCGGCCAGACGAGAAAGACCTCGCCCGCGCGCACGGGGAAGGCCCGCCCGGCCGCCGTGAACGTCCCGCGGCCG
Source organism: Faecousia intestinalis (assembly GCF_040096185.1). NCBI lineage: Bacteria > Bacillati > Bacillota > Clostridia > Eubacteriales > Oscillospiraceae > Faecousia > Faecousia intestinalis. Next base: position 7,986 of record NZ_JBBMFF010000213.1, read on the forward strand.
GAAACGACGTAGTGGATGAGATAGTGATCCCGCACGCCCGCGCCCCAGCGGTAGCCGGGTGTGCATTGCTGAAACCCGACATTTTTTACCGACAGCGGCAGAGCGGCGCCGTCGGATTTATAGGAATTCTTGAAGTAAACTGCCATGATACCCGCCTCCCGTACCAGAATACCACAAAAGGCAACAAATTTCCATATCAGCGCTTGAAAATTCCATTGCATCCGCAACATATTTCCCTAAAATAAAGATATCGGTAATAAAAAGCGAACAAAAAGAAATCACAGAAAGGTGCGTCATTCCGATGTACGAATCTCTCAAGAAGCGATTTACAGATCAGTTTGGCACGAAGCCCGGCTTCGTATTCTCCGCACCCGGCCGCACGGAGATCGGCGGCAACCACACGGACCATCAGCACGGCTGCGTGCTGGCGGGCGCCGTGAACCTCGACACCGTGGCGGCCGTCGCCCGCAGCGAGCGCGGCGCGATCCGCGTGCTGTCCGAGGGCTATCCCCTCTGCGAGGTCTCCCTGTCAGAGCTGGAGGCCGTCCCCGCCGAGGCGGGTACGACGAAGGCCCTCGTCCGCGGCATTGCTGCGCGGTTCGCCGCGCTGGGCCATTCGCCCATGGCCTTTGACGCCTATGTGACCTCCACGGTGCTGCCGGGCAGCGGCCTGTCATCCTCGGCGGCGTTCGAGGTCCTCATCGGTGTGATCCTGAACCACCTCGGCAGCTGCGGACTGACGGCTCCGGAGATCGCGCAGGTCGGCCAGTATGCCGAAAACGTCTACTTCGGAAAACCCTGCGGCCTGATGGACCAGACGGCGTCCGCCGTCGGCAACATCATCGGCATCGATTTTGCCGATCCGGCCCATCCGAAGATCCAGCCCGTCGCCTTTGACTTCGCCTCCTGCGGCTACAGCCTGTGCATCATCGATTCCGGCGCGAGCCACAGCGACCTGACGGACTGCTATGCCGCCATCACGAACGAGTTGAAGGCCGTGTGCCGTGTGTTCGGCAAGGAGGCCCTGCGCGATGTGCCGGAGGACGAGTTCTACGCCCGCCTCGGCGAGGTGCGGCAGGCGGCAGGGGACCGCGCCGTGCTGCGCGCGATCCATGTCTATGAGGACAACAAGCGCGTTCGCCTGCAGCTACGTGCACTCGAAAACGACAATTTTCCCGCCTTCCTTGAGTACGTCAAGGAATCCGGCGATTCGTCGTGGATGTATCTGCAGAATGTGATCCCCGAGGGCCGCACGGCCCGTCAGGAGGTCGCGTTCGCGCTGGCGCTGGCCAAGCATCTGCTGGGTGGCCACGGCGCATGCCGCGTGCACGGCGGCGGTTTTGCGGGCACCATTCAGGCCTTCGTGCCGAATGAGCAGCTCGAGGAATTCCGCGGCGGCATCGAGGCCGTCCTGGGCGAGGGCAGCTGCCATGTGCTGTCCATCCGCCCGGAGGGTGGCATTCTGGCGGAGGTGTGCAGCCATGATTGACGCCTGCATCGCCGGCCTGCTCCGCTATGCGGAGGATACCGGCCTCATTGAGGCGGACGACCGCCTCTGGGCGCGCAACCGTCTGCTTGAGGCCCTGCAGCTCGACGGCTGCGACCCTGACTGCGCCCCGGCAGAGCTGCCGCTGGCGGACCTGCTCCGCGAACTGACGGAGGACGCCGTTTCCCGCGGCGTTGCACAGGATAATTCCGTGGCGCGCGACCTGTTTGATACGAAGCTGATGGGCGTGCTGACACCTGCTCCGCATGAGGTGCGGGCTAAATTCCGCAGCCTGTATGCCGTCTCACCGGAGCGGGCGACGGACTGGTTCTACGCCTTCAGCCAGAACACGAATTATATCCGCCGCGACCGCATCGCGCGCGATCAGAAGTGGGTCTACGAGAGCGCCTACGGTCCGCTGGACATCACGATCAACCTCTCCAAGCCGGAGAAGGACCCGCGCGCCATTGCGGCTGCCAAGCTCGCGCCGCAGTCCGGCTATCCCAAGTGCGCTCTCTGCGCCGAAAACGAGGGCTATGCCGGACGGATGAATCATCCGGCCCGCCAAAACCACCGCGTCATTCCCGTGACGATCAACGGCAGCGGCTGGTATCTGCAGTATTCGCCGTATGTCTATTATAACGAGCACTGCATCGTCTTCAACGGCACGCATACGCCGATGAAGATCGACCGCGCGGCCTTCCGCAAGCTGCTGGACTTCGTCGGCCAGTTCCCGCACTACTTTGTCGGCTCGAACGCCGACCTGCCCATCGTCGGTGGCTCCATCCTGAGCCACGATCATTTCCAGGGTGGGCACTACACATTTGCCATGGAGCGCGCGCCTGTCGAGGAGCCTGTCCGCTTCTGCGGCTTTGACGATATCCGCGCAGGCATCGTCAAGTGGCCGATGTCCGTTCTGCGCCTGACCGGCCCGGACAGCGACCGCCTTGTGGAGCTGGCCGACCGTATCCTGCGCGCATGGCGCGGCTACACGGACGAAAGCGCCTTCGTCTTTGCCGAGACGGACGGCGAGCCGCACAACACCATCACGCCCATTGCCCGCCGCCGCGGCGTAGACTATGAGCTGGACCTCGTCCTGCGCAACAACATCACAACGCCGGAGCATCCGCTCGGCGTGTTCCACCCGCATGCGGCCCTGCACCATATCAAAAAAGAGAACATCGGCCTCATCGAGGTCATGGGCCTTGCCGTTCTGCCTGCCCGCCTGAAGGGCGAGCTGGCCGCACTGGAGCAGGCCATCCTGTCCGGCGCGGACATCCGTGCGGACGAGACCCTCGGCAAGCATGCCGACTGGGTCGACGAACTGAAAACACGTTATACGTTCACGCCGGAAAACACGGCGGACATTCTGCGCCGGGAGGTCGGCGCGGTGTTTGCGCAGGTGCTGGAAGACGCGGGCGTCTTCAAACGAAATGAAGCCGGGCGGGCGGCATTCCGCCGCTTCCTCGGCACTGCAGATCAGGAGGGATCGTTATGAAAATTCTGGTAACCGGCGGCGCGGGCTTCATCGGCAGCCACACCTGCGTCGAGCTGCTTGAGGCGGGCCACGACGTCGTCATTCTGGACGACCTGTCCAATGCGTCCGGTACGGTCATCGACAAGATCGAGACCATCACGGGCAAGCGCCCCGCGTTCTATCAGGCGGATGCGAAGGACCGCGCCGTCCTGCATGAGATCTTCACCGCGCACCGCATCGATGCCGTCGTGCATTTTGCGGGCTTCAAGGCGGTCGGCGAGAGCTGCCATATCCCGCTGGCCTATTACCGCAACAATCTGGATTCCACGCTGGCCCTGCTCGAGGAAATGGCGCAGGCGGGCTGCACGCGCTTCGTGTTCTCGTCCTCCGCGACGGTCTATGGCCCGGACAACGCCATTCCCTATGTCGAGACGATGCCCACCTATGTTGCAACGAACCCCTACGGCTGGACGAAGGTCATGATCGAGCAGATCCTGCGCGACTACTGCACCGCAACGCCGGGCTTCACGGCCGTGCTGCTGCGCTACTTCAACCCCATCGGCGGCCATCCCTCGGGCCTGCTCGGCGACGATCCGAACGGCATTCCGAACAATCTCATGCCCTATATCGCCCGCGTGGCGGCCGGTCAGCTGGACAAGCTGACGATCTTCGGCGACGACTATCCCACGCCGGACGGCACCTGCCGCCGCGACTATCTGCATGTCGTCGATCTGGCCAAGGGCCATCTCAAGGCCATCGACTATGCCATGGAGCACACGGGCGCGGAGGCCTTCAATCTGGGCACCGGCCACGCCGTGAGCGTGCTGGAGCTGGTGAACACGTTTATGGAGGCCACGGGCGTGAACGTGCCCTATGTCATCGGCCCGCGCCGTGAGGGCGACCTGCCCCAGATGTGGGCGGACACGCACAAGGCGGAGACCATCCTTGGATGGAAGGCCGAGAAGACCGTGGCCGATATGTGCCGCGACAGCTGGAACTTCGTCTGCAGCGTGAAGAAGCAGTAATGTCCGGTCAGGAATCGGAACCGAGTAGGAGGGACGTTTAGTCCCGTCCTCTCACACCACCGTGCGTACCGTTCGGTACACGGCGGTTCAATCGC
>NZ_JBBMFF010000214.1:0-18569 GCF_040096185.1 Faecousia intestinalis
TTGTCGGGGCCGCTCAGCTTGTCAAAAAAGTCCCTTCGGGATTTTTCGCCAAGCTGCTTTCAGAATTGCAAAATAAGTTTTTGTATTTTTATTTTGCAATTCTGCCGCTGCGGCGGGTGATGGAACGCGAAAGGACACCCTGACGGTTTCCTTTCACACTTTTCTTCCCTCCGAAACTTTCAGCTGGGCAGGTTCTTTGACAGTCTGCTGCGGCCCGGACATTTGTCCGGGCCGTTTGCTTATTATGTTATGGTTATGGAATCAGGTTCGGCGCGTGCGCGCGCACGAGCTGCAGGGCGTCCTCATCGATGACGGCCGTCACATCGGGATGCAGCCGCAGAATAGTCGCCGGGACCTGTGGCACGATCCTGCCGCACAGCAAGCGTTCTGTGATCTCTGCCTTTCCGCTGCCGCTGATGAGCAGCAGGATGCGCTTCGCCCGCATCAGCACACCGAGGCCGACCGTAATGGCCTGCCGCGGCATGGTGTCCGGGTCGTCAAAGTAGCGCGCGTTTGCGGCGAGCGTCTGCGGGGCAAGGTCCACAAGGTGCGTCAGCTCCGGAAAATCATCGGCAGGCTCGTTGAAGCCGATGTGGCCGGTGTGGCCGACACCGAGGATCTGCAGATCGGCCGGGTGGGAGCGGCAGAGTGCTTCATAGCGGCGGCACTCCTTCAATGGGTCGGCTGCGTCGCCCTGCGGGACCGCCGTATGCTCCGACGGGATACCGCAGGAACGGAAGAAATGCTCCTCCAGATAGTAACGATAGGACTGCGGATGCGTGCCGGAGAGACCGGCATATTCATCCGTGTTGACCGTGCGGATGCGGGAAAGCTCCAGCCCCTCCTCCCGGTGGCGGCGGACCAGCTCGCGGTACATGCCCTCTGGCGAGCTGCCGGTCACGGTGCCGAGGCAGGTGTCCGGCTTTTGCCTGATCTGCGCCTCAACGATATCCGCGGCACAGCAGCTCAGAGCCTCATAATTCGGAACCGCGATGATCTTCATGTGCCTACCTCTGCCAGAGCGGCCTGCTCCATAAAATAACGTGTGCGATCCGGGTCGACCGGATTGCGCATGTCGCCGTTTTTGATCCAGGTCGCTACGCAGACGGCGTCATATTCCTGCAGCAGCACGCGAACGTTGTCTCCCGTTGCGCCTCCGCCGAGGAACAGCGGGATGCCGGGAACGCGCTGCCGTACCTGCCGGGCCATGGACAGACTCTCCTGCGCGTTCTTCCCGCAGAGGAACAGACCGTCGGCAAACGCCTCGTGGACGCACTGCCAGGCCGCTTCGTCCAGCGGCTGGGGGCACAGCGGGATGCCGTGGCGCTCCCAGACGTCGGCATAGACGGGAATGTCCGTCCCCAGCTTCCGTTTCAGTGCGGTGATCTCGCAGCACTGGCCCTGCAGCAGTCCGGCGCTTGTGACCTCTGCACCGGTGTACAGATGCTCCACGCGCACAAAGTCCGCTCCGGCGGCATCCGCCACAGCCAGCGCGGCCACGCCGTCCCAGTTGACGAGCACGCCAAGGCACAGCGCGGGGAAGCTCCGCCGGATGGCCTGCGCCACAACGCTGAGATAGGCGATAGCCTCCGGCGTGGACTGCTGCCGGATGGGCATGTCGCCCATATTTTGTAAAATCACGCTCTGCACGCCGCATTCGGCCAGAATGCGCGTTTCCTCCAGCGCCTGCTCCGTGATGAAGCTGATGCGTTCGCCCCGGTTACGGTAGCTGCCGGGCAGGGGACGGGTCTGCACCATGCCGATGACTCTGCCCTTCATGCGTTCGCACCTCCCAGTTTTGCAGCATAGTTCAGCCCGGCGGTATACATGGCCGTCGGCGGAAGAATGCCTGCCTCTGTGATATAAGCGGTGATGAACTCCGGTGCAATGGCCACAAGCTCCGGGCAGACGAAGTCCACGCCTGCCGTTTCGTCGGCCGTCCAGCTGCCGCCGATGCGCTGGCGGTGATCGTCGAGGATCGGCTTTTTTCGATAGCCGTCCAGCGCACGCAGGTCGAGCTTCAGCAGGGGCGTCGGTACATAGAACGGCACATGGAACCGGCTGCACAGCAGGGCCGTCAGCTCCGAGCCGACCGTGTTAAAGCATGTTCCGTCCGGATAGTACGTCTCGGAGCCGATGAAGGCGGCATCGCACGCCGGAATATATTGATACAGCGCGCAGTCCGGAATGACATGGACGCTGTGCCCAGCGCGGAGCAGCGGTGCGACATAGGGCCTGCCGCCGTCGAGCGCGCGGCTCTCGGGCACGATGCAGCGGAACGAAACGCCATGCTCCTGCCCCAGAGCGGAAATTGCCGCCACGGTACTGGAATAGTCATAGAGCAGCAGCGTCCTTTTGCCCTCCAGAACGGTCCAGAGCAGGGAACGGATCTTTTCCAGATCCTTTGCGGCCTCCGTACGGTAGCACTCGACACCCTTCCGGATGCTTTGTGCAAGCTCTGCCCGGCTGCTGCCGTGCACATTGCGCAGCATGAGGCCGATAGCGTTCGTGATGGCCTGACTGGACTCGCCGCGCGTTGCGATAAAGTGGTCGGCGATGCCGCGGAGCAGGGGGAGGGTATTGCCTGCGCCGTTTTCGGCAATGCTGAGGAAAATGTTTCCGATGATGCGGATATGGCTGCTTGCGCCGAGGACGCGCTGCTCGTTGACGTCGTCAAAGCGCTCCTGCGCCTCCGGCGGGAGCAGCTCCCGCCATTTGCAGGGGACAACAAACATGATTATTCTCCTTTCGGCTCGATCACACGGATGCTGACGTTCTCCGGCAGGTCTCCGGTCACGGTGAGGCTGTCCTCCCAGAAGGCAGCGTAGTCCGCACCGTCGCGCTTCTGCCACCATGCGTCCAGCTCGCCCATCGTCGCATGCCAGAGCGGCAGAGCACGGACGGCCTCGGCCAGACGCGGGAATGTCTCCTCAGCCAGCAGGCCGAAGTGCTGCGGATGGCTGTAGAGAATGACGGGAAGTCCTGCCTCTGCCTGACGGCGCACGGACCGGCAGAAATAGTCCGTCACAGAACCCTCCGGCAGCGCCGTGCCCTCCTCCTCGGCCTTGGCAACGGCGCGCTCCGTGGAGAACGGGTCGACCGGCAGCTGCTTGACCGCCATACGCGTGCCGTGGTCATAGGGATAGAAGGGAAGCCCGAAAACGGCATAGCCGAAGTCCGAGGTATAGGTGACGCCGTCTTCCTCCAGCGCCCGGTTCAGAGCAAAGTTCCACATGCCGCGCGGTGCGACAAAGCCGGTCGTATAGTCGATGCCCAGCTCCTTCATCCATGCGCGGCAGTCGTGAACATTGCGGAAGTTCTCCTCCTGCGTGGTGAACAGATTGTGGACATCGGCGTGGCAGCCGATGTCGTGGCTCGGGTCAATGTCCCGCAGACGCTCGGCCTCCGGCTCGCAGAGCGATTTGTTTGTATAGAACGTCACGCGGATGCCGGCCTTTTTCGCGGCATCGCTGATACGGCGGAGATGGTCGCCGTAAATGCCGTCAATGTCCACGCGGAACACGAAGACGGACTGATAGTTTCCTGGGTAATAGTGCAGGTAGACATACGGCAGGCCGCGTTTGCCATAGGAGCGGATGAGCAGCTCCCGCATGGCGCGCAGCAGCAGGTGCTTATCCACCGATGTGATGCGCTCGGTAAAGTCGGAATCCGGCGTTGTCCGGCGCAGGGTGTCGCCCAGTGCGCAGATGAGCTCCGAGAACGGGATCCCCGTATACCAGCAGCCGCCCTTTCCGACGCTCTGCCAGACAACGGCGGGATATTCGTCCGGGTGCAGACCGCATTTGATCTTGCGGCTCTCATGCAGGCGAAGCAGGCCGATGCCGCTGCCCGCATAGACGGGGACGAGGCTCGCAATGCGCGGCGTGCCGCAGTCAAGCTCCGTCAGGTCGGCAAATTCGAGCGCCGCCGTGCCGATATAGTCCGTGGGGAAGGGAAGCTCCTCCGGATGCATGCCGGAGAGCACGGCGATGCCGCCCTCCTGCAGATAGTCGGGAAGCCAGACGGGCGTTTCGCCCTCGCACAGCAGGACCGGGCAGTCCGGCCTTTCCGTCGTCAGAAAATGCGGGGTCTTTTCCTGCTCGCACAGGATGCGCCAGCCGTCCGTCTGCTCCGGATGACGGCTGGGGTAAATTCCGGCCCTCAGCTGCATAGTGCTTCCCCCTTTTCCAGAATGAATCGTTCCGTTTCCGCGCGGGACGGGAGCTTTGTGCGCGAGCCGATCGCGCCAATGGCGATGGCAGCGGCCGCAGTGGCATACTGCGCGCAGCGCTCCATGCTCCAGCCCTCCACAAGGCCGGAGAGGAAGACCGCGTTGAAGCAGTCGCCCGCGCCGGTCGTGTCCTGCACCGGAACGGAAAAGGCCGGGCAGTGGTGGGAATATCCCTTGCGGAAGACCCATGCTCCGTTTTCTCCGCAGGTGACCACAACGGTCCGAACGCCGCGCGCCAGCAGCTGCCGTGCGCCTGCTTCCAGATTGGTGCAGCCCGTCAGAGCAGCCAGACCTGCTTCGTTCGGGAAGGCCGTGTCCACGCGCTGCAGGACGCTGTCCCACACGGCTGCGGGCGCAGTTCCCGCCGTTGCCTCAATGTCCATGGACAGGAGCGTCTGCGTGCCGTCCAGCGCCTGTGCCACATGGGCGGCAAGGGTCATATCCAGAGAGGTCATGTGAACGCGCTTTGCGGTTTTCAGATAGGCAAGGTCGACCTCCTCCGGCTTCGGCAGAAAGCCGGACGTCTCCACAATGGTCAGCGCCTTTTCGCCGGTGTGGTCCAGCAGGACCATGCAGAAATAGGTCTCACAGGCAGGATCGACGACCATATGGCTGACATCGACGCCGCGGCGCTGCAGGTCGCTTTTTGCCAGCTCGCCGTAGTCATCCATGCCGACCTTGCAGACGGCACCGGCCTTCGCTCCGAAGGCGGCTGCGGCGCAGCAGAAGTTTCCGATGATCCCGCCGGGGAAATTCCCGAGCAGCTGCCCGCGCACCTTCTCGTCATGCGAAGCAATGTGCGGAACGCGGATCATCACGTCGACGTTTGTATCGCCGACTCCAATGATATCCAGCATAGGCTCCTCCTGCTCAGGCGTCCTTCTCCGCGTTGACGGTGAAGGCAACGGCGGCGAGGATGATGAGGCCGCGGACAACCATCTGCTGATAGACATCCAGACCATACATGACGAGCGCGTTGTTGATCATGCCGAGCATGACGGCACCGACGCAGGCACCTGCCACGGAGGCCTTGCCGCCGTTGATGCTCGTGCCGCCCAGAACGGTCGCTGCGATCGCGGAGGTCTCCTCCGCCTCGCCCAGCGAGTAGCGGCCGCCGCCGAAGCGTCCGGCCCAGAGAATACCGGCCAGCGACGCAAGTACGCCGGAGAGCAGCATGACCTTGAAGATCGTCAGCTTGACGCGCACGCCGGAGTAGAGTGCGGCCTTGGGGTTGCCGCCCACGGAAATGACCTGACGGCCGAACGGCCGCTTGCGCAGGAAGAGCTGGCCGACGACCACGATCACGACCATCCAGAGAAGCAGCACGGGAACGCCGCCGAAGTCGCCGCCGCCGAACACAAAGTTGAACGTCGTGTTCGTGATGGGGACGGATTTCAGACCGGAGACCGTGCGCGAAACACCGGCAAAGAGGATCTGCGTGCCGAGCGTAGCGATAAAGGGCGGGATTTTTACCCATGCGATGAGCGCACCATTGATCGCGCCGACGACAGCGCCGACGGCCAGACCGGCCAGCACGCCGGGGATGAGGCCTGCGGCCTGCACAGTCCAGGCCGTGACAAGGGACGTCAGGCCGACGACGGAGCCGACGGACAGGTCGATCTGGCCTGCACCAAGGGCATAGGTCATGCCGACGCCGAGAATGGCGATGAGCGCTGTCTGCCGGATGATGTTCCAGACGTTGCCCATATCCAGAAAGCCGTTGCCGACATTGCGGAGCGTCAGGGAAAAGACGATCAGCAGGGCGACAAAGGCAAGATAAATCATGTACTTCGAAAGAAATTTGCGCGCGGAGATCTTCGTTTTCATGGTGAGCCTCCTATTGAATCGCAGCCATCAGGCTGTCTTCCGTCAATCCGAGCCGGGGAACGTCACGAAGCTCTCCGACGATGCGGTTGTATTTGATGAGCAGGATGCGGTCGCAGTTTTCGATCATCTCCGTCAGTTCGGAGGAGACGAAGACCACGCCGCCGCCCGCGTCCGTGAAGCGGGTGATCGCAGCGGTGATGTCGCCCTTGGCATGGATGTCCACGCCGTAGGTCGGGTCGTCGAGCAGCAGGATCTTCGGATGGCTCTCAAGCGCCTTGCCGACAACGATTTTCTGCTGGTTGCCACCGGAGAGCTTGCTGATGGCGATATCGCTGCCCGGCGTTTTGACCTGCATGGTTTCAATGATCTCCTGCACGATCTGTGCGCCTTGCCTGTCATCGATGAAAAAGCGCATTTTGCTCAGCATGGGGAGCAGCGGGAGCAGGGAATTGTCATAGACGCTGTGCATCAGGGACAGGCCCTGTGTGTGGCGGTTCTCCGGGACAAGAAAAATGCCGCCGCGGATGGCGTCGCACGGCTGGCGGACGCGGAGCTTTTTCCTGTCCAGCCGGATCTCACCGCTGCGCGCCGGGTCGATGCCGAACAGCACATTGAAGATCTCCGTGCGCCCGGCGCCCTTCAGACCGGCCAGACCGACGACCTCGCCCGGGCGGACGGTGAAGCTCAGAGGCTCCGGAATGACCTTCGAGGTCACGTCCTTCACCTCGAGCAGCGGTGTCAGACCGTCAAAATCCTGCGGCTTGCGGCTCTTCACGGCCTGAAAGCCGCTCTCGCCGAGCATCTGGGCGATGATCTCCTCGAGCGTTGTGTCACGGATCTCCTTTGCCATGCAGGCCCTGCCGTCGCGGATGATCGTCACGGCGTCGCAGATATCGAGAATATGCTGCAGGTGGTGGGTGCTGATGACGATGGAGTAGCCCTGCTGTTTCAGACGTTCGATGATCTCAAAGAACTTCGTCGTGGCATCGGCGTCGAGCGCGGCAGTTGGCTCATCCATAAGGATGATCTTTGTCTGCTTCATGATGGCCTTGGCGATCTCAACCATCTGCATGTCGCCGGTGGAGAGGGACTTGACCTTCTGCCGCGGATCGATGCGGATGCCCATATCGCGGAAGAATTCCGCGGCCTTCCGAATGCAGTCGCGGTCGGAGATCAGCGCGCCGCGGATCGGCTCTGTGTTCAGAAATATATTTTCTGCGACCGTCATTTCGCCGACCAGACTGTAGTCCTGGTAGATCATGGCAACGGTCTGCTCACGTTCCCGGACGGAAACGGATTTATCAATGTTCTTGCCAAAAAATCGGACGGTGCCTGCCGTCTGGGTGTAGACGCCGTTGATGATCTTCATCAGCGTGCTCTTGCCCGCACCGTTTTTGCCGACAAGGCCCATGACCTGTCCCTGCCGCAGGGAAAAATCGACGCCGTCCAGCGCGCGGACGCCGGAGAATTCCATCACGATGCCGCGCATTTCGATCGCGTTGACAGCGGTTTGTGTTTCGGACATTTGCGTTACCTCATTTCGGGTCGCTGTGCCATACAGCGGAATGGGATCGAAAAACGCCGGGCGGGAAAACACCGCCCGGCGTTGGTTATCAGCCGTTCAGAGCGGCCTGAACGTCAGCGGGAGCCTCGATACCGAGGGAGGTGCGGTAGCCCTCAAGCAGATTCTCGCGGGTGACCTTGAAAGACGGGGATGTGACATAGCCCGGGCACTCCTTGCCGATGCAGGCATAGGCGGCCATCAGCGCGCGGCCGTATCCCATGGCATACGGCATATCGCAGGCGATGCCGACGATGTTGCCGCCCTGTGCCATATCGAGCGCGCAGGTGGTGTCGAGATCCATGGTGACGATCTTGATGTCGGTGCGGCCGAGGGCCTTCACGGTCTGCAGAACGTCGATGCACGGGGTGGAGTAGGAGACGAAGATGCCCTTGACATTCGGATACTTCGTCAGCAGAGCGGAGGTGATCTGCGCTGCTTCGTTCGGGGAGGAGAAGCCGCCGACTTCGGCGACGGTGATGTTCGGATACTGCTCGGCGATGGTCTTGAGGAAGGCATCGTCGCGGGTGTTGCAGACGTAGTTGACGTCGGCGACCGTGATGGCGAGGATCTCGCCCTCGCCGCCGATGGCATCAGCCATCATCTCGGCGCTGTCGATGCCCATGTCGACGATGGAGTCCGTGATAGCGCCGACATATTCCTTGCCTGCCGTGTAGCCCGTGGGAACGTTGCTCATGAACGTCAGCTTGACGCCTGCCTGCCACAGCGGGTCAAACGTCGGCGCGCAGACGTCGAGGTCCTGCGGCTGGCAGGTCACGATGTCCGGGTTCAGCGCGGCGAAGGATTCCATGTTCGTCTTCTGCTGGATGGGGTCGAGATCGCAGCAGCCCTGGCCGACGATCTTGATGTTCATGGCCTCGCAGGCATCCTGGAAGCCGATGAGGTTTGCGTTGTCCCACTCGCTGGCGTTGATGAGCTCAAAGCAGGCGGTGAGGTTCATGGAGCGGACCTGCGCCAGCTCCTCCGGCGTCAGCTCCAGCTCGGTATACCAGGCAGCGGGGCTGCCGTCCGGGCCGACGGTGGTGATGGTCTCGGGGGCTTCGACCGGGTTCGGGAAGGTCAGGCCTTCGGCAGGAATGTCGTTTCCATCGGTGTTATCGCTGTTGTCGGGGGCGGTGCTGGGAGCGTCGGTCGCGGGAGCGTCCGTGGCGGGGTCATTTGCGGGGCTGTTGGAACAGCCGGCAAACAGTGCCAGCGTCATCACGATGGCGAGAAGCAGGGCGATGCACTTTGTGGTTTTCATGGTTACCTCCTGATATTGTGGGTCTGAAACTCTCTATGTGTACTATGTGTACTGCGGCCGCAGCAGACAACGATGTTACTCCTTGCGGATGATCTGGTGGAATGTATACTTCTCTGCGTTGTAGGACATCTTGACGAACTCGACGGGGAACAGCTCCATCGGCCTGCTCTTGCGGTAGCCGAAGGTCTGGCGCTCGACGTACAGGATCGCCGAACCCTTCGGAATGCCGAGGTGCCGGCTCTCCCGCATGTTGGCAAGGCGGCACTCCACGCGCTCGCGCGCATAGACGATGATGATGCCGTATTCCTCCTCAAGGCAGGAATAAAACGACTGGTTCTGCGCAAGCTGCGCCTCCATGTTGGGCACAAGCGCAGCCGGGATATAGTTGACCTCCGTGGCGATGGGGACGGAGTCCGCCATGCGGATGCGCTCGAGCCGCCAGACGGGCTGGTCCTGCGGGATCTGCAGCTTGTTCGCCGTGCGGATCACCGGCAGCTCCTTCTCGAGGGAGACGACCTGATTGCTGACCTGAAGGCCCATGTTCAGCATCTCCTGCGTGAAGCTGAGAATGCGCCGCGGGCCGCTTTCGATCTTCATGCTGGCGACGAATGTCCCCTTGCCGGGACTACGGACGAGGAAGCCCTCCTGCTCCAGCTCCTTGAGCGCCATGCGCACGGTCGTGCGGCTGATGCCGAAGGAGTCCTGCAGCTGCTTTTCGGACGGCAGGATCGAACCGGGCGGATAGTCGCCGCCCTCGATCCATTTCAGTAATGTCTGCTTTAACTGATAGTACAGCGGTTTTTTAGAAGAGATACTCATATTTATCCATCCTGTTACTTAAGAGGATTGAAAGCCGGAAAAGGGATGCGTTGTGCTTACGTTTGTATCATACCACTAAAAATCCGATTTTTCAAGCATATTTTTTTGCGATTTCAACAAAATAGTAGATAAAATTAAAATAAAAATGTGCATTTTCACAAGGCGAGAATGAGACGATTGAATACGGAAAAAGATACATTTCCGTGATGCCATGGGGGACGCTATTCATCGATATGAAAACATATACAAAACTGTCCTGAAGTTGTCACATTCCGGCGCAGAATCCGGGGGTAATTATGCAGCATTTCGATAGCCCCGGCCTGCCCCTCCCGATACCAAAAAAGATACATTTGCAGGTACAGGAACAATACATTTCCGATACATTTCAACTTACCCAGCCAAAAAAATTTTTGCGTGGATACCCCAGAAACATCGCTGCAGCGCGGAAAAAGCAAAAAACAGCCCGCCCGAGATGGACACTCGGACGGACTGCCAGACAGAAATACTATTTTCTCCAAATAAAACGATCCACGATGCCGGTATAGCTCTGGATGATCCTTGCGACCTTCACGGAGACGTTTTCCGCGGTATAGTCGGGCACTGGAGTGCCGAATTCGCCGTTTTGCTGCATCTGCACTGCCAAGTCAATGGACTGCAGCAGCTGCTCCGTATGGATGCCGGAGAGGACAAAGCAGCCCTTGTCCAGCGCCTCCGGGCGCTCGGTGGAGGTGCGGATGCACACCGCCGGGAAAGGCTTGCCCACCGACAGGTAGAAGCTCGACTCCTCCGGCAGGGTGCCGCTGTCGGACACGACGCAGAAGGCGTTCATCTGCAGGCAGTTATAATCGTGAAAGCCCAGCGGCTTGTGCGCAATCACGCGCTTGTCCAGTTGGAATCCGCTTTCCTCCAATCGTTTCCGGCTTCTCGGGTGGCAGGAGTACAGCACCGGCAGGTCGTATTGCGCCGCCATGGCGTTTACCGCCGTGAAGAGCGAACGGAAATTCTCCTCCGTGTCGATGTTTTCCTCCCGGTGGGCGGAGAGCAGAATGTACTTGCCTTTTTCCAGACCCAGCCGGGCGTGAATGTCGCTGGCCTCGATCTGCGGCAGATTCTGATGCAGCACCTCCGCCATGGGGCTGCCCACCACGAAGGTACGCTCCTTGGGAACCCCTGCGGCGTTCAGATAGCGCCTTGCGTGCTCGGAATAGCAGAGGTTTACGTCGGAGGTCACATCCACAATGCGGCGGTTGGTTTCCTCCGGCAGGCATTCGTCGAAGCAGCGGTTCCCGGCCTCCATATGGAAGATCGGAATGTGAAGCCGCTTGGCGGCAATGACGGACAGGCAGGAATTTGTGTCACCCAGCACCAGCACGGCGTCCGGCTTGACCTTCTGCATGAGAGCGTAGCTCTTGGCAATGATCGTGCCGATCGTCTCGCCGAGGTTTGCACCGGCGGCATTCAGGTAATAGTCCGGCGCGCGAAGCCCCAGATCTTCAAAGAACACCTGATTCAGCTCGTAGTCGTAATTCTGCCCCGTGTGGACGAGAATCTGCTGGAAATAGCGGTCGCAGCGCTGGATGGTAGCAGAAAGACGGATGATCTCCGGCCGCGTGCCGAGGATCGTCATCAGCTTGAGTTTTTCCATTTCAGACCTCCTCATAGAACGTGTCCGGGTGCTGCGGGTCGAAGCACTCGTTGGCCCACATCAGCGTCACCAGATCATCGGTCTTGCTGAGATTCGTGATGCTGTGGGTGTAGCCCGGCAGCATGTGGACGGCCTCGATTTTCTCGCCGCTGACCGCAAACTCCAGAACCTCGTCCGCGTCCAGCCGCCGCTCACGGATCAGCCCGTGTCCGGCTACAACGATAAAAAATTCCCACTTGCTGTGGTGCCAGTGCTGGCCCTTGGTCACGCCGGGCTTTGTGATGTTCACGGAGAACTGCCCGCAACTCTGCGTTTTCAGCAGCTCCGTGAAGCTGCCGCGGACATCGACGTTCATTTTGAGCGGAAACGAAATTTTCTCCGGCGGCAGGTAAGAAAGATAGGTGCTGTAGAGTTTCTTTTCAAAACTGCCCTCCGGAATTTCCGGAAGTAGCAGCGTTTCCGGCTGGACGTGAAAGGATTGCAGTAGCTCCACGATTTTGCCCAGCGTCACGCGGTGCGTCACCGGCACGCGGCAGAAATCTCCGCCGGGCACCTGCGTCAGGCCGTCATAATCGCAGCGGTGCGCCCGGCCGGACAGCGCTGCCAGCAGCTCCGCGACAAGATCGTCAATGTAGACCAGCTCCAATTCCGTCGCGGGGTCGTTGACCGTGATTGGCAGATCGTTTGCAATGTTGTGACAGAACGTCGCCACGGCGGAATTGTAATTCGGTCGGCACCACTTGCCGAACACGTTGGGGAAGCGGTAAATCAGCGCCTCCGCGCCGGCCTCGGCGGCATAGGCCCGCAGCCGCTTTTCGCAGGCCAGCTTTGCCTTGCCGTATTCACTCCCCGCATAGCGCCCGACGAGAGATGCCTGCGCGGAGCTGGCCAGCATCACGGGGCAGCGGTTGCCCGCGTTTTGCAATGCGGCAAGCAGTATTTCCAAAGAGCCGGTATTGCCGGGGAGGTATTCCTCTGCCGTTTTCGGGCGGTTTACCCCCGCCAGATGGAATACGAAATCCGCGGATTTGGCATAAGCGGCAAGCTGCTCCGGTGAGCCGTCCGTGTCATATTCGAAGATTTCCCGGATGTCCAGCTCCGGGTGCGTGCGGTCCTTGCCGTCGCGGATGTTTCGGAGCGCTGCGACGAGATTTTTCCCCACAAAGCCGCGCGTGCCGGTGACAAGAATGTTCATCAGCAATTTCCTCCAAAGAGCTTCAGCTTCTGCAGCAGGCGCTTCATACCATCCAGGTCCAGCCGCTGGGTGTTATGGGAGGTGTACGGTTCGATCTGAGACAGCTCCGCGCTTCCTTTGGAGAAATAGTTGTCGTAGTTCAGGTCGCGGCTGTCGGCGTGGATACGGAAGAAACCTGGCAGGTCCTCCGCCCGCAGCATTTCCTCCGAGGTCACGAGTACCTCAAAGAGCTTCTCGCCGTGGCGCGTGCCGATGGTCTGCACGCCGAGGTCGGACTGCTTCAGCTCAAGAACAGCCTGCGCCAGTGTTTCAATGGTCGCGGCGGGCGCCTTCTGCACGAACAGGTCGCCCTGCTTACCATGCTCGAAGGCATAGAGAACGAGATCGACCGCGTCGCTGAGCGTCATCATGAAGCGAGTCATGTTCGGATTCGTAACGGTGAGCGACTTGCCCTCGTCGATCTGGTCGCAGAACAGCGGAATGACTGAGCCGCGGGAGGCCATGACATTACCATAGCGCGTCAGGCAAAGCACGGGATCGTCTGCCAGCATCTGCTTCGACCGGGCGATGACGTTCTTTTCCATCATAGCTTTGGACATGCCCATGGCGTTGATGGGATAGGCGGCCTTGTCGGTGGAGAGAAAGATCGCCTTCTTGACCCGGTTTTCCACGCAGGCATCAATGACGTTGTTGGAGCCGATGACATTGGTCTTGACGGCCTCCATGGGGAAAAACTCGCAGGAGGGCACTTGCTTGAGGGCGGCGGCGTGGAACACATAGTCCACCCCGCGGAAGGCTGGGGCTATGGAGCGGTAGTCCCGCACATCGCCGATGTAGAATTTGATTTTCTCCGCGCAGGCGGGACAGGCCAGCTGATAGGCGTGGCGCATGTCGTCCTGCTTTTTCTCGTCGCGGGAGAGGATACGAATCTCGCGGATGTCCGTGGTCAGAAAGCGGTCCAGAACCGCATGGCCGAAGGAGCCGGTGCCGCCCGTGATGAGGAGGACTTTGTTTTCAAATCTTGACATAATCAGCATGCCTTTCTCTGCGAATTATCGGTTTTCTTTCGCTTTGGAAACACATCACGCAGCAGGATTGCCTGACACATCAGCAGCCCATTGGGACGCAGCGGACGTAGGAGAAGCGGAAATACGAACGTTGTAGATATTTGCGTCAGCAGGGAGGCAACGGCAGCACCTGTTGCGCCCCAGCAGGGGATCAGCAGAAAATTCAGAGCCACATTCACCAACGCGGAGCCGATATAAAGCGGTGTCAGATACTTTTGCTTTCCTTCGCATACCACCCACGCGCCGCGGGCCACGCCCAGATAAGAGAATGCGGTGTACCATGTAATGACCTGCATCGGCATGACAGCCGGAAGGTACGCTTCCCCATAGAGCAGGCTGACAGCCGGTCGTGCAAGCAGCGTGATCACGGCGGAGACGGCAACAGAAAGATAGAAAACAAGGGCATACAGCTGCCGGTTATGCCGGACGAACTGCGCTCGATCCGTCCGATGGGCCTGCATGATACCGGGCGTGATCGAATCAATGATTGCCGACAGGACGAAGGTCCACACGGTAGCCAGACTGGTAGCCGTGGCGTAGTAGCCAACGGAGGCCTCATCCAGCAGATGCTTGAGCATAAAGCGGTCTGTACAGTTATAGACGGACACCATAAGGCCGCAGAGAATAAAGCTCCCGCTCTGGCGCAGAAGGGCGCGCCCCTTTGCAGGCGAAATATGCAGACGGGGACCGCCGCGCCACTTGTACAGCCCCAGAAATACAATGGCTGCTACGGCATAATCGATTGTGTTGGAGATGGCAAACCAGCGAACGTCCTTGCCCAAAACCAGAAGGAGTACTTTGTAGAAAGAGACGATGATATACCCAACCGATGTGGCAATCGTTGCGTATTTGGACTCCAGCCGACTTTGAAACCAGTACTGAATGGTATCAAACGCCTGAAAGATCAGGGACATGCTGTAAAGCGCTACCACGGTCATGGTCAAGCGCTCTCCCCGGTCAACAACTGCCACTATGGCCAGAATGGTGACCGCAGACAGCGTACTGGACAGCAGCCGCATTGCGATCGCCGTTCCAACTGTAGTTCCGGCACCCTCCGGGTCATCCATAAAGTCCTTCAAAAGGAGTGAACTCAACCCCAGAGTGGCAAAGGATGTGAAAAAGGCGGTATACAGGGCGGCATAGTTGACCAGACCATAGTTACTCGGCCCCAGATAGCGTGCAGTGAGCAGATTGACCAGAAAGGCCAGTGCCATGTGCAGGATTCTACCTGCGACCAGCCAGCCCGCGTTTTTGGCGGCACGTCGGCTGAAAAAAGATACTTTCATATTTGCGATATATGCCAGCAGTGGCTAAGCGCGGCTGCACGGCCCTTCCGAATAGAGTTCGGGGGACGGAACCCCCTCTGAAATGGCCCGGATCAAATCGACCAGCCGACGGGCGGCTTCTTGAGCATTCCAGGTGTTTGTGATGGTCTCATAGGCATGTTTGCCCATTGCTTCCCGTGTAGATGGCTGCTCCAACAACCGTACGACATTTTCGTATAGTTCATTCCTATTCCCAGCGCGATAGACACAGCCATTTACGCTATTCTCGACCAAATAGGGCGTCGAGCCGGCTGCGTCACTGGCAACGACTGCGCAGCCGCTGTTCATGGCCTCGTTCAACACAGCGCCCCAGCCTTCGTGCCGATCCGAAGTAAACAGAAATATTGCGCTGCGTTCCATTTCCCGGCGCACCTGCTCCGGTGACAGGCTGCCCAGAAGGCAGACCTGAGATTCCAAAGCATATTGTGCGATCATTCCACGCAGCTTCGGTTCCAATGTCCCGCTTCCCGCTATACGCAGAGAAAACGAATAGCCTGCATCCCGCAGCCGAGCCGCAAGCCGGATTGCATCATCCGGGTGCTTCAAATCCAGCAAGCGGCCCGCCCAGAATATACTGCTCGGCTCTTTTTGTGAGAGCAGCGCTTCCGTATCATAGGAAAGTACTGCAGGAAAATATCCCCATTTATAGGCCTTCCCACGGAACAATCCCATTTTCGCATAATCATCGGCGGCATAAGCACTGGCACATAGAAGATACACCGGCTTATAAGAGGGATTCCAACGTTGCCATTTCACCATCCGCGGCAGAAATTTCAGCGGCTCCAAGCCGTTTTTCAGAGGGCGCTCCTGAAATCGCAGGATCAGCTTTCCCTCCCGCAGGCGTTCCCGCAGCAGAATTTGCGGCGCAGAGCCAACAATTACGGCATCTGCCTCCAAAATCTCGCGGGAGGCCACGACCCATTCTGCCGGGGTACGCGGCGTGACAACAAAATCCGGAAGATCCCTGATCTCGCCCCACATCGCGCGCCGCTCCAGTGAGATCGTTCCACAGGCCAGAAAGCGGAACGAGACGCCGCTTTGCGCAGCCAGTGCACGGCATAGCGGCCCCTGATGATGGTTGTAGAAATTGGAGAGAAAAATGAGGTTCATGGGGTGACCTCCGATTTGCTCTGGTGCATTGCACCGTTAATTCCACCCTGGATCATAAGAAAGAAATAATAGATGTACGGGTTTGCAATATAGATCGGTTCGACCATAAAATTTATGATTGCTGCTGACGTAAAGCAGAAAGCGATAGGGCTGATGCTACGATCTGTATGCAATCTGCCAAAGCGAAACAGTATGATTATTTCGTCAATTGTTGCTGATATCGAGAAAATGAAAGGGAGTATTCCAGCAACACGGTAAATGTCCAGCCAGAAATTGTGCGCATATGTTTGCCCGCCATACAGAACAAATTGATTATTGGAACCAAATGGATAGCGCAACCAATTATCAAAAAAGCTTTTCCAGATATTGATGCGCCCGCCGGCATTTAGCAGATCCCCCTGTGTGATGCGCCGATAAAGTCGTGTCGATACAAATGTGCTTTTCAAATGAGCAATATCTGCTTCCCAGACTATGAGAACGATCAAAAATAGGATAACAACGCCAAGAATGATATGGAGTCGACGCCTGAGCGATATTTTAGCTGTGAACAAAATATATATCAGAATCCCGACTATAAGCAATCCGGAGACAAAGAAAAAAGCGCGATATGCCTGCTGTATAGCGTTATAGAGTGAGATAGACAGGACAAGTAGGGACGGAATAGTCCACTTTCGATCACCGAAAAAGAGCAGGCCGATTGAAATGGCAGCAGGGAAAAGAAACAGAAGCCCCTGCGCTGTGACGGACAGATAGTCCTTATGCCAAAAGTCGTAAGCTAGTCGAGCATATCGCTCATCAACGCGATGAAAGAACTGATAAGACACAACATTAAGGGTACCATGCAGAAAGAAACCAGCTGAGATGCTTATGATCATCAACAGTAGTAAGTTTCTGTTAGGGGAATTCCTGATGAAGTGGCTGCCGACCAGGTAGCAAGCCCAAGGCATGACGAGGTATTTAAGTAGGTCGGCAAATACGAAGCTGTTATGATAGCTGTAGAATATGAAATAGAAAATTGAGAACAGAGCAAGAAGTATGGCTTGCTGCGTTATTACAATATGACGAATATGCAAGATCAAATAGGCGAGCAGGAATATTGCAAGGAAATCGCCGCCAATGCCTAAAAAATCCATACTGGAAATAAAGATGGTTAAAAGGCATAGGATATCCCTACGGTATAGAGAACCGCGTTCCTGTTGCTGAATAGCTTGCATGAAATCTCATTCCTTTGGAGTTCTTGTAAAATGCCGTGTGGGAGGGCTGCACAATTGTGCAGCCCTCCGGATGGTGTTTGCTGACAGGATTGACCTCTAAATTGTGAGAGTAAACTCGGATTACGAGTTACTGTCGTCCAATTCGGACAGAAACAGAACTTGAAATTCTTCCAGTTCATCGTCAACAGGAATAATGCTCAATTCGGTTACCATTGTTTCCAGCTGTGCTGCATCAGTTGTACCACGAACGGTGTAGGTATAGCCCAGCTTTTCAGCATAAGCCTGCGCGTAGGAGTTTGCTGCTACAGACAACACGATATTAAGCGCATCTTGCAGAATGCGGTCTTCAATTTCTGTTACAGTGTTGGGAATATACAGGCTGAGGAGCGCAGTATCGCCTTTGAATGCGTATTCTCCAATGCTTTCAAGATTGCTGCCTTCAGAGATCGCTACTTCATTCAGCTTTGTGCAGTAGTAGAAGGCATACCCATCCAATCTGGTAACACTGTCAGGAATGGCAATTGTTTTCAGGCTGCTGTAGCCAAAGGCACCCCAGCCGATGCGCTCGAGCTGCGAGCCATCTTCAAAGGTTACAGTTTCGAGTCTATTGCACCAGAAGAAGTTGAACTTACCAATATAGGTGATGTCTTTACCAATCATGACTTGCTTGATTAGATACTTGCATGCTTCCCAAGGGGCATGGTTTGTCTCATTGTCCGCCATAGGGCCACTGCCAGTGATCTTCAGCACACCGTCAGAAGTCAGAACCCATGCAGCGTCCTCACCGCAGAAGCCGGAGGCAACAACTGCTGGCCTAGCGGTTCTTGTTACATAGGCGATGCCATACTTTTCGGCATAGGTCTGAGCATAGGAGCTTTCTGCTACTGACAGCGTAACATTCGCGATGGCATTTTCAAAGATACCCCATCCAATATTATTCATGCCGTCAGGAATGTACAGGCTCGTCAGCTTTGTATCTGCCTTGAATACGCATTCACCCAAGCTGGTCAGACAACTGCTCTCACTGATCTCAACGTTGGACAGGTTGGAACAATAGTAGAAGGCATACCCTTCCAAACGGGTCACACTGTCGGGAATGGCAATCTGAGGCAGGCTGCTGTAGCCGAAGGCACCCCAGCCGATGCGTTCAAGCTGCGAGCCCTCTTCAAAGGTCACAGTTTCAAGCTTATTACACCAGAAGAAGTTGAATTTACCGATATAGGTGATGCCCTTTCCAATGACAATCTGCTTGATCTGATACTTGTATGCTTCCCAAGGAGCCTGGTTTGTGTTGTTATCCGCCATGGGACC
>NZ_JBBMFF010000215.1:0-5648 GCF_040096185.1 Faecousia intestinalis
CCTTGCTGAAAAGCTACATCACCGCCGCTGTTTCTTACGCCGAAAGCTACCAGCACATCCCGGAGGGGTTCTATAAGGAGAATCCCATGCCAGCCACCACAGAGCAAGCCGTTATCATGCTGTCGTCCCACTTCTACGAAAGCCGGGACGGCAGCACGGGCGGCTTTTTTGCGGATAACACCGGAGCGGCGCAGCAGGTGTGGAACACCGTCAATCTGCTGCTCCGCTTGGATAGACGGTGGCAGGTATGAGTTTTGGAAAAATGAACGGCTTTGCCGACATTGTGAAAACCAGGCAGGTCAAGGACAGCGAGGGCTTCATCCATTCCGAGAATGAAGTCCTCGCTTCCGTCCGTGTATACCGGGAAGGTCGGCACGGCAGTCAGCGGTGGGCAAACCTCGCTGCATTCAGTGAAGCGACCGACCTGTTCTGCTTTCGATGTATTCCTGGGCTGACGGTCACTACCGACCAGTTTCTCATCTGCGATGACTGTCGCTACGACATTGTGTCCGTGGAGGATGTAAAGGGGCGTGGGATGTACATTGAGTTGCTGGCAAAGAAGGAGGTACCGACCGTTGGCTAAGTGCGACATGAAAATGCCGGAGGATTTCCTTCTAAAGATATCCAAACTCGGCAGCAACTTTGACAGCGTGGCGGATACCGTCCTGCAGGCCGGTGGCGAGGTAGTGCTGAAGAAGGTTAAGAGCAATCTTTCCTCCGTCATCGGCAGAGGGACAAAGTTCAAATCCCGCACCACGGGCGAACTGGAAGGCGCACTCGGCCTTTCCCCCTCCAAGCTGAACCGGGACGGCAACCACGACATCAAGGTCGGTTTCGCTGAGCCTCGCTCGGACGGCGGCAGCAATGCCAAACTTGCCAACATTCTCGAATACGGCAAGCACGGTCAGCCTGCAAAGCCGTTTCTGAAGCCCGCAAAAACGGCATCCCGACAGGAATGCATCGATGCCATGACCAAGGCACTGGATGAGGAGGTGGAAAAGCTGTGAGCCTGCTATCCGATTTGCAAACCATCGCAAAAAGTTGTGGGGTTCCCGCTGAAACGGGTGTGTTCTCCGGCAAAGCACCGGACACCTATCTGGTGATTACGCCGCTGTCGGACAGCTTAGAGCTTCACGCCGACAACGCCCCAGGCTGCGAAACGCAGGAGGCACGGCTGTCCCTCTTCACAAAGGGCAGCTACACCAAACTGAAAAATGCACTCGTCCGTGCCTTGCTGGGTGCGGATTTTTATATTACCGACCGCCGGTACATCGGCTTTGAGACCGAGACCGGCTATCATCACTACGCCATTGATGTGGCGCAAATCTACGAACTGGAGGAATAAGTTATGGCGACTATCGGTCTTGACAAACTGTATTACGCAAAAATCACCGAGAACGACGCCGGTGAGGAAACCTACGGTACGCCGTCCCAGCTTGCCAAAGCCATCTCCGCTGACCTTTCGGTGGAACTGGCAGAGGCGACGCTCTATGCCGATGACGGCGCTTCGGAGATCGTGAAGGAATTCAAATCCGGCACACTCTCCCTCGGCATTGACGATATCGGCTCTGCGGCGGCATCCGACCTCACGGGTGCGACTATTGACAAGAACAAGGTGCTGATTTCCGCATCCGAGGACGGCGGCGACCCTGTGGCGGTAGGCTTCCGTGCCAAGAAGTCCAACGGCAAGTACAAGTATTACTGGCTGTACCGCGTGAAATTCGGTATTCCGGCGACGAACCTTGCCACCAAGGGCGACAGCATTACCTTTTCTACGCCGACCATCGAGGGTACCATTCTTCGCCGCAACAAGGCAGACGCAGGCAGCAAGCACCCGTGGAAAGCGGAGGCACTGGAAGGCGATGTGACCGCTGCGACTATCACGAACTGGTATAAGGAAGTCTATGAGCCAACTTATACCGCATTACCCGAAAAGACCACTTAACGGAGGTAACGCACAATGGATAACGAAAGAACCGCAGTCATCACGATCGGTGAAGAGGAGTACACACTGCTCCTCACAACCAAAGCCACCAAGGAGATCGCCGGTCGATACGGCGGTCTGGAAAACCTCGGCGAGAAGCTGATGAAGTCAGAGAACTTTGAAATGGCTATCGGAGAGATCGTGTGGCTTATCACGCTTCTGGCGAATCAGAGCATCCTCATCCACAATCTCAAGGACAAGGAGCACCCCAAGGAGCCGCTCACCGAGGATGTGGTGGAGCTTCTGACCACGCCCCTCGACCTTGCCGGATACAAAACCGCTATTACGGAAGCTCTCTACAAGGGCACCAAGCGGAATGTGGAAAGCGAGAAAGACTCAAAAAACGCACAAGTCGGGTAACGGTCTCCGATGCGGAGCTGTTTACCCGGCTTCTCTATTATGGCCTTGCCCACCTGCATCTCAGCCAGGATGAGGTGTGGCTGATGCCGTTTGGTCTGCTTTTGGACTTATGGGAGTGCCACAAACAGTATAACGGGCAGGCCACACCGGCACGAGAGCATTACATCGACGATATTATCCCCGACGGCATTTAAGGAGGTGACGGTACATGGCAGACAGTTTCGGACTGAAGATCGGTCTTGAGGGTGAAAAAGAGTTCAAAACAGCACTTGCAGACATCAACCAGTCCTTCAAGGTGCTCGGCTCCGAGATGAAGCTCGCCACCTCTCAGTTTGATAAAAACGATAAATCTGTGGAGGCGCTTGCCGCACGGAACAAGGTGCTGCGAAAAGAGATCGACGAGCAGACCACAAAAATCGACACCCTTCGCAAGGCTCTGCAGAATGCCGCCACCTCTTTCGGAGAGAACGACCGCCGCACCCAGAACTGGCAGATCCAACTCAACAATGCCGAAGCCGCCCTCAACGATATGAACCGTGAGCTGGACGAAAACGAGAAAGCTATCAAGGAGGGCGGCAAGGCTGCGGAGGAATCCGGCAGTAAGTTTGAAGGCTTCGGCAAGGTTCTCAAAACCGTAGGTGTGGCACTCGGTGCCGTGGCTGTTGCCGCAGGTGCCGCCGCCGTGAAGCTCGGAAAAGAGGTCATCGCTGCCTATGCGGACTATGAGCAGCTGGTCGGCGGCGTTGACACCCTGTTCAAGGACTCCTCGCAGGAGATCCAGCGGTACGCCGCCAACGCATACAAAACGGCCGGTCTTTCCGCCAACGAGTACATGGAGACGGTCACGGGCTTTTCCGCAAGCCTCATCCAGTCCCTCGGCGGTGATACCGAGAAAGCCGCAAAGTATGCAGATATGGCAATCACGGATATGTCCGACAACGCCAACAAGATGGGTACGGATATGTCCTCCATTCAGAATGCCTACCAGGGTTTCGCCAAGCAGAACTATACGATGCTCGATAACCTCAAGCTGGGCTACGGCGGCACAAAACAGGAAATGGAGCGACTGCTTGCCGATGCGGAGAAGATATCCGGCGTAAAGTATGACATCTCCTCCTACGCAGATGTGGTGGAAGCCATTCATGTCATGCAGGAGAGCATGGACATTGCAGGAACGACCGCCAAGGAAGCGGAAGCCACCATTTCCGGCTCTGTCAATGCACTGAAATCCGCCGTGTCGAACCTCATCGTAGGCTTTGGTGATGCGGACGCTGACATGGAGCTGCTGTGCAACAACATGGTGGATGCCTTCAAGACTGTGGTGGCAAACATCACCCCGATCATTGAGAACATCGTGGCGGCTCTGCCCACGGCGCTGGATGCTCTGCTGACGGCTGTGGGCGAACTGCTGCCCACACTGCTGGAAGCGGTCACCGAACTGTTCTCGCAGGTGCTGGAAACGCTGCTTTCTTTGCTTCCGCAGCTTATCCCGGCGGCTGTGTCCGCGCTCATGACCATCGTGAACACGCTGATTGAGAATCTGCCCCTGCTCATTGATGCGGCAGTTCAGTTGGTGTCCACGCTGGTGACCGGCATTGCGGATGCACTGCCTACGCTCATCCCGGCAGCGGTGCAGGCTATCGTCACCATCGTGCAAGGTCTGGTGGACAGTCTGCCGATGCTTCTGGATGCCGCGCTGCAGCTTATCACGGGGCTTGCCCAGGGACTATTGGACGCACTGCCCGTGCTGATTGCCGCTCTGCCGGAGATCATCAACGGTATCATTACCTTCTTACTGGACTCCATCCCGCAGATTATCGAAACAGGCATTCAGCTTCTGACCTCGCTTGTTGCCGCATTGCCGGATATCATTACGGCAATTGTGGAGGCTATCCCGAAAATCATAGACGGCATTATCAATGCAGTGCTGAATGCGATACCGCTCATTATTCAGGCAGGCATCGACCTGCTGATTTCCCTCATTCAAGCCTTGCCGCAGATCATCACGACTATCGTGCAGGCGATTCCGCAAATCATCTCCGGCATTGTCAATGCCCTCATCGGAAACATCGATAAAATCATCATGGCAGGTGTGCAGTTGTTCGTTGCCCTGATTGAAAATCTGCCGACCATCATCGTGGAGATCGTCAAGGCGGTGCCGCAGATCATTGCAGGCATCGTGAAAGCCTTCGGCTCTCTGATGTATAAAATCGTGGAGATCGGCGGCAACATCGTCAAGGGACTGTGGAGCGGCATTACCCAGCTTGCCTCGTGGCTGTGGGATAAGGTGTCCGGGTGGATCTCCTCCATATGGGACGGCATCTGCGATTTCTTCGGTATCCATTCGCCCTCAAAGGAAATGGCATGGGTCGGTGAAATGCTGGTCAAGGGTCTTGCAGGCTCCATTGACGACAACGGCGATGAAGCGGTTAAAGCCGCAGAAGGAATGGCAGAGGACATCAACGGCGTCATGGGCAACCTTGCTCACGATATGCAGACGGCTCTGCCCACCGACTTTGACGTGAACGGCTCGATCCGCACAGCAGTGGACGGTGTGGTCGGAAAGGCGGCATCCGCTTTCACCATTGCCCTGAACATTACGAACTTCAACAATTACAGCAGTGAGGATATCCGTCAGCTCACCTCCGAAGTCATGGAAACGGCGAATCAGTTTGCCCAGCGGAAAGGAGTGGTATTCGCATGACCTATTTTACCTACAACGGCCGCAGTTCCGCTGAGTTCGGTCTGCATATCGAGAAGAAGGACGTGTTCTCCGCACCGGAGTACGATGCGGAGTTCATCTCCATTCCCGGTCGGAGCGGCGATATCATCAACCCCAACCGCCGTTTTTCCAACATCAAGGTCACTTACACCGTGTTCCTCGCTCGGAAGAATATAGCCGCACTTGCCGCTGTCCTGCGGGACATTAAGGGCTGGCTTTATTCCGAGCCGGACAGATACCACGAAATCACCGACTCTTACGATGCGGAGTATTTCCGCTACGGTGTCATCTCCGGCAATCTGGACATTGAGGAGCAGCTGAACAAGGTCGGCAGCTTTACCGTGACCTTCAACTGCAAGCCCTACAAATACAGTTTTGCGGGACAGGAGACAGTGACAGTAGACGCATCCGAACTGACGATCACAAATCCGACTGCTTTTGAAAGCCGACCGTACATCAAGCTATACGGCAGCGGTACGGTGGTAATAATGATACAACCCCAAGGTCGAGGTATGATGATTTCCAATCTGGATGAGTACATCGAGATCGACAGTGAGCTGATGAACTGCTTCAAAGGCACCA
>NZ_JBBMFF010000216.1:0-9950 GCF_040096185.1 Faecousia intestinalis
TCCTTTCGCGTTCAATAACCCGCCGCAGCGGCAGAATTGCAAAATAATACTACAAAATTTCATTTTGCAATTCTGAAGGCAGCTTGGCGAAAAATCCCGAAGGGACTTTTTTGACAAGCTGGGGAGACTGTGCAGCCGCACAGTCTCCCATTTTTACACGTTTATTCACAGATGCAGCTTCGGGCGCAGGCGGACGTGATAATAGACCTCCAGCCGCGCGATAAGCACGTCATAGATCACGAACGTCACGTTTGCCAGCACAAGGAGCACGGCCAGCATGGCCTTCCCCATGCCCGCAAAGTCCTCCATGACAGCCGTCAGATGGAAGACATAGAGCATCAGGCCATAGGCCGCAAAGACCGCCGCATTGACATACACGAGCTTGACCACCCACGCAGCCGCGCGCACGCGCAGCCTGCCGATGAGCTTTCGCAGCATGGGATAGTAGCCGAAGAACACGAACAGCACGGCCGCTTCCTTCTCCGGCGCCAGCAGCGCGGCCAGAGCGGCCACGGCGGCGTACCACAGCAGGCCCCATTTCCAGCCGCACTCGCAGTAGACCGGGATGAGCACAAGCGAGGCCAGCACCGGGCAGGCGATGGAGGCAAACGGCACGGTCCCGCCGAGGAACATCAGCGCGACCGCCAACGCGGCAAGCACACCGCACAGGGCCATCCGAGCCGCCGCGCCGCGCTTACGCATGGTGCTCTCCGCATGCGTTGTCCTTCAGCAGACGGTATTTGATCTCCCAGAGCTTCTGAGAGAGGTCCACATAGTAGGTATGCGGGTTGTCAAATCGCTTGACCTCGTCCCAAAGTGTGTCGACCTGCTCGCGGCAGTAGGAGCGAATTTCGTTGAGCGTCGGAAGCTGGTAGACGAGCTCGCCGTTCCGGAACACGGGGACCTGCAGCTCGCGGGCATGGAAGTTATAGACCTTTTTGCGCTTCCAAGTCGCCTCCGGGTCGAAAATTTCCAGATCCTCTCCGTCGTTCACGGTCTCGTCGTGCAGGCAGAGATAGTCCGCAATGGCCTTGCCCGTGTCCGCGCCGTAGAAGCGGTAGAGCTTTTTGAAATGCGGATTCGTGATCTTGCCGACGTTCTCGGAGATCTTGATCTTCGGCTCGATTGTCCCGTCCGGACGCTCGACAGCCACGAGCTTATATACGCCGCCGAACACCGGCTCGCTCTTGGCCGTGATGAGGCGCTCACCGACGCCGAACATGTCGATCTGTGCGCCCTGCCGCAGCAGGTCCTGAATGAGGTATTCGTCCAGCGAATTCGACACGGAAATCTCGCACTCCGTCCAGCCGGCCTCGTCGAGCATTTTGCGGGCCTTTTTCGTCAGGTACGTCATGTCGCCGGAGTCGAGGCGGATGCCGCACTTGCGGATGCCGAGTGGGCGCAGCACCTCGTTGAACGCGCGGATGGCGTTCGGCACACCGCTCTTGAGCGTGTTGTAGGTGTCGACGAGCAGAACGGCGTTCGTCGGGTACAGCTCGCAGTAGCGCTTGAAGGCCTCATATTCGCTGTCGAACATCTGCACCCACGAATGGGCCATCGTGCCGCCCGCGAATACGCCGTAGAGCTGATCGGAGATCGTGCAGGCCGTTCCGTCGCAGCCGCCGATGTAGGCAGCGCGCGCGCCGAGGATGGCAGCCTGCGCGCCCTGCGCCCGGCGGGAGCCGAACTCCAGCACGCGGCGGCCCTCCGCCGCGCGGACGACGCGGTTGGCCTTTGTGGCAATGAGGCTCTGGTGGTTCAGCGCCAGCAGGATATACGTTTCGACGAGCTGGGCCTCGATGGCCGGGGCGCGGACCGTCAGGATCGGCTCGCGCGGGAAGACCGGCGTGCCCTCCGGCACGGCGTAGATGTCGCCCGTGAAGTGGAAATTCTCCAGATAGTGCAGGAAGCCCTCGTCAAAGATGCCGCGGCCGCGGAGATAGGCGAGGTCGTCCTCAGAAAAATGCAGATCGCGGATATACTCGACCACCTGCTCCAGACCTGCCGCAATGGCAAAGCCGCCGCCGTCCGGAACATTGCGGAAGAAGACGTCAAAATAGCAGATCTGATCCGCCTTCCCGTCCACAAAGTAGCCGTTGCCCATGGTCAGCTCGTAAAAATCGCAGAGCATGGTCAGATTGAGTTTTTCATTCGTTTTCATACTGCACCTCTCATGCATATGTTATTACCCAGATTATAGCCCGGAATCGCCAAAATGGCAATCTTTATTTTTGTTTTGCATTGACCTGACCCTGCAAATTTGGTACTATACTATGTGAGAAATCAGGCTGGCACCGCACAATTCCGCAAGAGCATTCGGCAAAAAATATCCGGCGAAGGCCGAAGGTGCAAGGATGCGGTGCTGCCTCTGGTCCATTTGGAGGATTATGACTATGGCAATTGAAATTGGACTGCAGGGCCACAGCGAGACGCTCGTCGAGCAGGAGGACACTGCAAAGTCCGTCGGCTCCGGCGATCTGCTCGTCTATGCAACGCCTTGCATGGCCGCCCTGATGGAGGGTGCCGCCTGCGAGAGCATCGCGCCATATCTGGCAGAGGGCGAGACGTCCGTCGGCGTTTCCCTGCAGCTTTTCCACACGGCCGCCACGCCCGTCGGCATGGAAGTCCGCGCAGAATCCGTCGTCACGGCGGTCGACGGCAAAAAGATCACCTTCACCGTCACAGCCTACGACGAGGCGGGCGAGATCGGCCATGCA
This sequence comes from Faecousia intestinalis, assembly GCF_040096185.1. NCBI lineage: Bacteria > Bacillati > Bacillota > Clostridia > Eubacteriales > Oscillospiraceae > Faecousia > Faecousia intestinalis. Next base: position 2,718 of record NZ_JBBMFF010000216.1, read on the forward strand.
CAGCACGAGCGCGTGATCGTCAAGGCCGAGCGTTTTCTGGAAAAGACCTATGACAAGCTCTGAGCAGGAGGACAGCATGCAGAAAAAATATCTGGAAGCGGGCGAGATCGTCAGCACCCACGGCGTGCAGGGAGAGGTCAAGATCCTGCCGTGGGCGGACGGCCCCGAATTCCTGCTGCAATTTGATACGTTCTATCTGGACGGCCGCCCCTATGCCGTCCGCTCCGCCCGCGTGCACAAGACGTGCGTGCTGGCAAGCCTTGAGGGCATCGACACGCCGGAGCAGGGCATGGCTCTGCGCGGCAAGCGCGTCTGCATCGACCGGGACGAGGCAAAGCTGCCGGAGGGCAGCGTTTTCATTGCCGATCTCATTGGATGCCGCGCGCTGGACGAGGACGGCGCAGAACTTGGCCGCATCGAGGACGTGCTGACCATGCCGTCGAGCGACGTCTATGTCATCGCGGGCGAAAAGCGCTATATGGTCCCGGCCGTCAGGGAATTCGTCCGCGAAATTCGCGTTGACGAGGGCTATGTGCGCCTGCACCTGATCGAAGGAATGGCAATCGATGAGAATTGATATCATGACGCTCTTCCCGGACACCGTCGGCGACGTGCTGAGCGAGTCTATCCTCGGCCGCGCGCAGGAGCGCGGCATTCTCCGCATCGAAACGCACCAGATCCGGGATTACACTGCGAACCGGCAGAATCAGGTGGACGACTACCCCTACGGCGGCGGCCACGGTGCCGTGCTGCAGGCAGATCCGCTCTACCGCTGCTGGTGCCATGTCTGCGATGAGGCAGGTGCGCCCGTCCACACGATCTACCTCTCCCCCGCCGGGCATGTGTTTGACCAGAGCGACGCCCGCCGTCTGGCAAAAATGGACAATCTTGTTTTTGTCTGCGGGCATTACGAAGGCATCGACCAGCGCTTCATCGACGAGTGCGTCGACGAGGAGCTTTCCATCGGCGATTTCGTCGTCACCGGCGGTGAGATCCCGGCCATGGCCATTACAGACGCCGTCTGCCGCCTTGTGCCGGGCGTGTTGTCCGATGCGGCCTGCTTTGAGGATGAGAGCCACTGGGCGGGCACATTGGAATATCCCCAATACAGCCGCCCCGCCGAGTGGCACGGCCTGCGCGTGCCGGATATCCTGCTCTCCGGCGACCACGCCAAGGTCGCACGCTGGCGCAGGAAGCAGTCCATCCTCCGCACGCGGGAGCGCCGTCCCGACCTGTATGCCGCCCTGCGGCTCGACAGCAAGGAGGACAAAAAAATTCTGAGGGAGATCGCAGATGAAGACGAAGATCGAGCAGCTGCGCAGCTGGATCGCAGAGAGTAAGCGCATGGTGTTTTTCGGCGGCGCAGGCGTCAGCACGGAAAGCGGCATTCCCGATTTTCGCAGCGTAGACGGCCTGTACCACCAGAAATTCGACTACCCGCCCGAGACGATCATCAGCCACAGCTTCTTTCTGAATAATCCGGAGTATTTTTACCGGTTCTACCGCGAAAAAATGCTCCCGCTCGGCTTTGAGCCGAACGTCACGCACCGCGTGCTCGCCCGACTGGAGCAGGAGGGACATCTGGCCGCCGTCGTCACGCAGAACATCGACGGTCTGCACCAGAAGGCCGGGAGCAAGCGCGTCTATGAGCTGCACGGCAGCGTTCTGCGCAATTACTGCATGAAATGCGGCAAATTTTATCCCGCCGAGTTTATCCGCGATGCGCAGGGCATCCCCCGCTGCACCTGCGGCGGCATCGTGAAGCCCGACGTCGTGCTCTATGAGGAGGCGCTCGACGAGAAAACGCTGGCCGGGGCCATTTCCGCCATCCGGCAGGCCGATGTGCTGCTCGTCGGCGGGACAAGCCTCACCGTCTACCCCGCTGCGGGCCTGCTCGGCTACTACCGCGGTGACCGTCTCGCCCTCATCAACCGCGACGAGACGCCCTATGACGACATGGCCGGGCTTGTGCTGCACGCCTCGCTCGGCGACGTGTTCTCGCAGCTGTAAGGAGGGCAAGCATGGAAGAGACCTGCGTTCTCCGTCCCATTGCGCATGTGCACAGCGAATTCCCCGGGAAATTCGGCATCCCGCGCCAGAGCGGCGTCGTGCCGGAGCTGCGCTCGGAGCTGATCTTCACGCCGGAATTCCGCAATCCGGACGCCCTGCGCGGCATCGAGGGCTTTGACCGTCTGTGGCTCATCTGGGAGTTTTCCGCCAACCGCCGTGCCTCGTGGTCGCCGACGGTCCGCCCGCCGCGCCTTGGCGGCAATACGCGCCTCGGCGTGTTCGCCACGCGCTCGCCGTTCCGGCCGAACCCGCTCGGCATGTCCTGCGTCGTCCTGACCGGCGTCCGGCAGGATGCAAAGCTCGGGCCTGTTCTGTGCCTGTCAGGGGCTGACCTCATGGACGGCACGCCCGTGTTCGATATCAAGCCCTATCTTCCCTATTCCGACTGCTTTCCCGATGCCCGCGCAGGCTTCACGGCTCTTGCGCCCGACCTGCTGCTGGACGTCGATTTCCCGCCGGAGCTGCTCGCACACATCCCCGAGGCGCACCGCAGCGCCCTGCTCGGCGTGCTGTCGCACGATCCCCGGCCGTCCTATCAGGACGATCCCGCGCGCCGCTACGGCATGGGCTTCGCGGGCTTTGACATTCATTTTACCGTCTCCGAGGGCCGGCTGACCGTGGTCGACGTCGTGCCGATGGAGCCGTCTGAGAAAGGATCCGCAAGCCAATGATTCGAATCATGTTCGTCTGCACCGGAAATATCTGCCGCAGCCCTATGGCCGAGCTGGTCATGAAGCAGCTCGTGCGCAAGGAGGGGCTTGACTGGGTCATCTCGTCCGCCGCCAACACCGGCGACGAGGTTGGAAACCCCGTCTATCCGCCCGTCCGCGCCCTGCTTGAGGCCCGCGGTATCTCCTGCAAGGGGAAATACTCCGTGCAGCTCCGCCGCGAGGATTACCCGAACTACGACTATTTCATCGGCATGGACGCACGCAACCGCCGCGATATGCTGCGCATCTTCGGCGGCGACCCCGAAAATAAGGTCCATCTGCTGCTGGACTACACGGATCATCCGCATGAGATCGCCGATCCGTGGTACACGCGCGACTTCCGCAAGGCGGAAGCCGAGATCGACGAGGGCTGCGCCGCCCTGCTGCGCACGCTTCGTACGCAGGAAACCGCCTAATCAAAAAAATATCGGGCCGGGGGCATTGTGAAGTGCTCCCGGCCCGATGTTTGTCAGTCTCCCATGCACAGGCCAAGCTCCCGCGCCGCACGGACGAGCTCGCCGTCCACCGGGACGGTCTTCAGACGCCCGGCAACTTCCTTGAGCGGCACCGGCACGATGCGGTCGTTCTGCACGGCAACCATGTTGCCGAACTTTCCCTCGCGGATGAGCTCCGCCGCCGCCACGCCGAGGCGCGTGCACAGCAGGCGGTCTGCCGCACAGGGCGCGCCGCCGCGCTGGAAGTGGCCGGGGATCGTCACGCGGATTTCCTGACTGGTGATCTTCTGCAGCTCATCTGCCAGGCGGTAGGAAATGGACGGATACGGCATGGCCGCCCGGGCGGCCTTGAAGTCCTTCTTGCTCATGGCAGCCTCCTCGCGGCTGATGGCGCCCTCCGCCACCGCGACGATGGAGAAGCGCTTGCCCCCGCGGGCGCGCTGCTGGATGGCAGCCGCAATGGCCCGCGCGTCATATGGGATCTCCGGGATAACGATGACGTCCGCGCCAGAGGCAATGCCCGCATGCAGTGTCAGCCAGCCTGCCTTATGTCCCATGATCTCCACGATAAACACGCGGCTGTGCGAGAACGCCGTGGAATGGATGGAATCGATGACCTCCACGGCGATGTTCATGGCCGACTGGAAGCCGAACGTCACCTGCGTGCCCCAGAGGTCGTTGTCGATGGTCTTCGGCAGCGTCACAACGGGAATGCCGTGCTCCGAAAGGAGGTTTGCCGTCTTGTGCGTGCCGTTTCCGCCGAGGATGACCAGGCAGTCAAAGCGGGCGCGGCGGCAGGTATCGAGCATTTTCTCGAGCTTTGTTGCCTCGTTCTCCTCTGCCTGCTGCATGGTCTTGAACGGCTGGCGCGACGTGCCGAGGATCGTGCCGCCGCGCGTGAGGATATCGGAAAAATCCTGCGGCTCCATGGGGTGATAGTCGCCCTCGATGAGGCCGCGGTAGCCGTCGCGGATGCCATAGATGGTCACGGCGGTCCCGAATTCCTGATACAGCGCCTTTGCCACGCCTCGCAGGGCCGCATTCAGGCCCTGGCAGTCGCCGCCGGATGTCAGCATACCGATTTTCATGGTTTCGTCCCTCCTGTAATTCTTCAGCTTGTCAAAAAAGTCCCTTTGGGCTTTTTCGCCAAGCTGATTCCAGAATTGCAAAATAGAATTTTGTATTATTATTTTGCAATTCTGCCGCTGCGGCGGGTGATTGAACGTGAAAGGACACCCTGACGATTTCCTTTCACACTTTCCTTCCCTCCGAAACTTTTGGCTTGGCAGTTTTTTGACACTCTGAGTTCTTATCATCTCTATCATCATACGACTTTTTGCCGCACTTGAAAAGGGGGGAGTGTCAAATTTTCATGATTTTACAACGCCGGGATTGCAGCAGCCGCGCATTTCCGGTATAATGGAGCAAAACATCTGGAAAGGAGCAGACCCCATGACGGAACCGATCTGGGAAAAGGGCTACACGCAGAACCGGGAGCTTTCGTGGCTGCAATTCAACGCCCGCGTGCTTGAGGAGGCGGAGGACGAGACCGTCCCCCTGCTGGAGCGCGTGAAATTTCTCTCCATTTTCACGAGCAATCTCGATGAATTCTATATGATCCGCGTCGGCAGCCTCGGCGACGTCGCCGCACTGGGCGGCCACGGCGTGGACAACAAATCCGGCCTGACGGCAAAGGAGCAGCTCGAGCGGATCTATGCGGCGACGGCCCCGTTATATGAGCGACGTGACCGTGTCTTCCGCCGCGTGGAGCGGGAGCTTGGCGCAGAGGGCCTGCAGCGCCTGCGCATGAACGAGCTGACGCAGGACGAGCACCACTATATCCGCCAGCTCTTCCGCACGGCCATTCAGCCGCTGCTCTCGCCGCAGATCGTCGACGCACATCATCCCTTTCCCCATCTTGCCAGCAAGACGCTGCACGTCGGCGTGCGGCTGTCGCGGAAAAAATCGGAATTCTGGGGTCTTATCCCCATGCCGCCCTCCGTGCCGGAGCTTCTATTCCTGCCGGAGCAGAATGGCATTTGCCGCTACGTTCCGCTCGAGGAGGTCCTGCTGTTTTACGCAGACAGCGTGTTTGAGATGTACAGCACGCTCGAAAAGGTCGTGTTCTGCGTCACGCGCAATGCGGACATCAACCCGGACGACGAGCCGTTCGCGCCGGACGGCCGCGAGATCGACCTGCGCGCCAAGATGGAAAAGCTGCTGCGGGAGCGCAGGCGGCTGTGCGTCGTGCGCGTGGAGCTTTCCGCGCCCATCAGCGGGCACTTTGCCGAGTTGTTCCGCAAGCGCTTCGATATCTCCGGCGAACAGATCTTCGTCTCCTGCGAGGCGCCGCTGTGCATGGACTACGCCTTCTCCCTCGGCGAGCATCTGCCGGAGGCGCGCCGCGCCGCCCTGTCCGACCCGCCCTTCACGCCGCAGCAGCCCGCCATGCTGCTGCCGGGCCAGAGCCTGCTGCGCGCCGCGCTGAAGCGTGACCTGTTCCTGTCCTATCCCTATGAATCCATGGAGCCATTCCTGCAGATGGTGCGCGAAGCGGCCAATGCGCCGGACGTTCTGTCCATCCGCATCACGATCTATCGGCTGGCCCGCAAGGCCAAGCTCGTGGACTATCTCTGCGCCGCTGCCGAAAACGGCAAGGACGTAACCGTCCTCATCGAGCTGCGCGCCCGCTTTGACGAGCAGAATAACATCGACTGGTCCGAGCGGCTGGAGGAAGCGGGCTGCAAGGTGCTCTATGGCTTTGAGGACTACAAGGTCCATTCCAAGATCTGCCTCATCACTCTGCGGGAGCGCGGCGCACTGCGCCATGTCACGCAGATCGGCACAGGCAATTATAACGAGAAGACCGCAAAGCAGTATACGGATGTCTCGCTCGTTACGGCAGACCAGAATATCGGCGCGGACGCCGCGGCCTTCTTCAGCAATATGGCGCTCGGCAATCTCGAGGGCAGCTACGGCACGCTGCTCGTTGCGCCGCACCAGCTGAAGAAGCCGATCCTCGCACGCATCGAGGAACAGACAGCGCTCGGCCCAAACGGCTACATTCTGATGAAGTTCAATTCTCTGACGGATATCGACGTCATCCACGCCCTGTCGCGCGCCTCGCAGGCGGGCGTCCGCGTCGAGCTCATCATCCGCGGTATCTGCTGCCTCGCCCCCGGCGTGCCGGGCTATACGGACAACATCACCGTCACGAGCATCGTTGGCCGCTTTCTGGAGCATTCCCGCATCTTCTGCTTCGGCCGCGGCGAGCAGGAGCACGTCTATATCTCGTCTGCCGACATGATGACGCGCAACACCGTCCGCCGCGTGGAGATCGCCTGTCCCATTCGCAGCCCGGAAATTCACCGCCGGCTCCACGAAATTCTGGACGCCATGCTGGCGGACACCGTCAAGGCGCGCGTCCTGCTGCCGGACGGAACGTATACGAAAAAGCCACCTTCCTATGAGCCGGTCTGCGCACAGGTCCTGCTCATGAAGCGTGCCGTCGAAGCCGCGCAGCAGCAGAGCACCGCTGTCCCGCAGAAAAAGCGCTCTCTCTGGGAAAAGCTCTTCCACCGGAAGGGCCGCTGACCATGGCGGAAGCACCGTCGCTTTTTGCCTCCGTCTATGCGCTCGTCGCGCAGATCCCACCCGGCTTTGTCGCCTCCTACGGTCAGCTGGCCCGTATGCTCGGCGCGCCGCGGGCCGCGCGGCAGGTCGGCTGGGCCATGCGCTGCTGCCCGGACGAACTGCCGTGGCAGCGTGTCATCCGCGAGGACGGCACGATCGCAGGCGGGGAATATGCCCCGCTGCGCCGCGCCATGCTGGAGGCCGAGGGCGTCCCGTTCACGCAGGACGGCCGCGTCGCCATCGACCGCTGCCGCTGGCAGCCCGGGGAAGCGGGTCTCGTTTGAGAGCCTGTCGAAAAAGCCTCGCAGAGTTTGCGCCCGCAGGCGCAAAGAAAATGGAAATCATTTTCTCCGGCGGCGTGTACG